>CAZOZX010000038.1:0-18404 GCA_964584415.1 uncultured Syntrophomonas sp. | reverse complement strand
AGCCGCAAGGCAAAAATAGTATCCGTGATAAGGGCGTACTTAAGGACCGTCAATCATAAACTAAAAAAGCCCAGAAACCTAGAGAGCCCGGAGATCGCAATGCGATTCCCGGGCCTTGCAGTTTAAAACTATTTTATTTCGGAATGATATTCCTGCAGCGATTTAAGTTTGGATTCAGGCATGTCATTTTCCTTGAAGGCGGCAATTCCCTTGGCACTGGCCAGGGCGGCGGCCATCGTCGTGATATAGGTGACCTTGTTCTTGATAGCCGTTTTGCGGATATAAGAATCGTCGTTCTTGCTCCGCTTGCCGGACGGAGTATTGATAACCAGCTGCAGTTCCTTGTTAGTGATGGCATCCACGATATTGGGACGGCCCTCATAGAGTTTCTTGATCTCCACCGATTTGACCCCATTGTCCTGCAGGAACGCATTGGTTCCAGCGGTGGCCCGGATTTTAAATCCGATCCTTTCGAATTCCCGGGCGGTTTCCAGGGCTTCTGGTTTATCCTCATCGGTTACGCTGATCAGAACCGTGCCCGAGGTCGGCAGGGTAGACTGGGTAGCTTCCTGGGCCTTGTAATAAGCCAGTCCGAATGAATCCGCGATGCCCAGCACCTCACCGGTAGAACGCATCTCCGGTCCCAGAATCGGGTCGACCTCCTGGAACATATTGAAGGGGAATACTGCTTCTTTGACTCCAAAGTGGGGAATATGCTTGTGAACCAGCTTCTGCATATCATATTCTTCACCATTATATTGGGCCATCATGATCTCGGTAGCAACGCGAGCCATCTGGATGTTGCAGACTTTGGACACCAGGGGAACGGTCCGGGAAGCGCGGGGATTGGCCTCCAGGACATAGACCCTGTCATCAGAGATGGCGTATTGCATATTCATCAAACCCACCACATTCAGCTCCCGGGCGATTTTTCGGGTGTATTCCTCGATGGTGGCCACATGTTCAGCCGGGATAGTGATGGGGGGAATCACGCAGGCCGAGTCGCCGGAGTGGATACCAGCCAATTCAATGTGTTCCATAACCGTCGGCACAAAGGCATCTTGGCCGTTGGCAATAGCGTCGGCTTCTGCCTCGGTGGCATTACTGAGGAATTTATCGATCAAGATCGGCCGTTCCGGGGTTACCCCGACCGCGGCAGCTACATATCGGCGCAGCATATCCTCATCGAGTACCACTTCCATGCCCCGTCCACCTAGAACGTAGGATGGCCTTACCATCAGGGGATAACCGATGCGGTTGGCTATCGCCAGGGCTTCTTCAATATCGACCGCCATGCCGGATTCGGGCATGGGGATATCCAGCTTCTCCATGATCTGGCGGAACCGGTCGCGGTCTTCAGCCAGGTCGATGGTCTCAGGGGTGGTGCCCAGGATTTTGACCCCGGCCTCCATCAAATCATTGGCAATGTTCAAGGGTGTCTGGCCCCCGAACTGTACAATAACCCCCAGGGGTTTTTCTTTTTCGTAAATGCTGAGCACATCTTCGACGGTTAGCGGTTCAAAGTACAGCTTATCAGAGGTGTCATAGTCGGTAGACACGGTCTCCGGATTGCAGTTGACGATGACTGTCTCGTAGCCCAGATCGCGCAGCGCGAAAGCGGTATGAACGCAGCAATAGTCAAATTCGATACCCTGGCCGATCCGGTTGGGACCTCCGCCCAGGATCATGACCTTGAGCTTATTACTGCTGCTGGTCTGGTCCGGTTGATTATAAGTCGAGAAGTAATAAGCGGCATCAACCACCCCGCTGACCGGTACGGCTTCCCAGCCTTCCACTACCCCAAGGGCAGTGCGGCGCTGGCGTATCTCAGTTTCACTCACATCCAGCAGCATCGCCAGATATCCATCGGCAAAACCGTCTTTCTTGGCTTGTTTAAGCAGTTCGTCAGGCAGTTGTTGGCCTTTATACTTGAGAATTTGCTCCTCCAATAAGACCAACTGCTGCATCTGCACGATAAACCAAGTTTTGATGCGGGTCAATTGGAACAGCTTTTCAATCGGGGCACCCTTACGCAAGGCTTCATACATCAGGAACTGGCGCTCACTAGAGGGCTCAGCCAATAGGGCCAGCAGTTCATCGAGCGAGCGTTGGTTGAAGTCTTTGGCAAAACCCAAACCCAGCCGTCCGATCTCCAGCGAACGGATGGACTTCTGGAACGCTTCTTTATAGTTCTTGCCGATGCTCATTACTTCACCGACGGCCCGCATCTGGGTGCCCAGTTTATCGATAGAGCCTGGGAATTTCTCAAAAGCCCAGCGGGCAAACTTGATAACCACGTAATCTCCTGAAGGAGTGTATTTGTCCAGGGTACCATCCCGCCAGTAGGGGATCTCGTCCAGGGTCAGGCCGGCGGCCAGCATGGTGGAAACCAATGCGATGGGGAAGCCGGTAGCCTTGGAAGCCAGGGCCGAGGAGCGGGAAGTCCGCGGATTTATTTCGATAATAACCACTCTGCCGGTTTTGGGATCATGAGCGAATTGGATATTGGTACCGCCCACCACCTCGATGGCGTCGACCACATCATAAGAGTATTTCTGCAGCCGCTGCTGCAGCTCCGGGCTGATAGTCAACATTGGGGCTGAGCAGAAGGAGTCACCGGTGTGCACTCCCATGGGATCGATATTTTCTATGAAGCAGACGGTTATCTTCTGGTTTTTGGCGTCGCGAACTACTTCCAGTTCAAGCTCTTCCCAGCCCAACACCGACTCTTCCACCAGGATCTGTCCAACCAGACTGGCCGCTATACCGCGGGAGGCAATAACCTTGAGCTCATCCACGTTGTAGACCAGGCCGCCGCCGGTTCCGCCCATGGTATAAGCGGGGCGGATAACCACCGGATAACCTAATTGCTGGGCAATGCTTTCGGCTTCTTCCACCGAATAGGCGGGCTGGCTCTGCGGCATCTCGATTCCCAGCCGGTTCATGGTTTCCTTGAAGGCGATACGGTCTTCGCCGCGTTCGATGGCGTCAATCTGAACACCTATTATCTTGACCCCGTATTGGTCCAACACCCCGGATTTGTATAATTCTGAGCTCAAATTCAAGCCCGACTGACCTCCCAGGTTAGGAAGTAAAGCGTCGGGCCTTTCTTTAGCTATTATGTTGGTAAGACTTTTCAGATTAAGTGGCTCAATATATGTGACATCTGCAATACCAGGGTCGGTCATGATGGTGGCGGGATTGGAGTTCACCAGAACTATTTCATATCCCAGATTACGCAGTGCCTTACAAGCCTGGGTGCCGGAGTAATCGAATTCACATGCTTGTCCGATTATGATCGGCCCGGACCCAATGATCAAGATCTTATTAATATCGGTTCGCTTTGGCATATACTACCTCCCAACTATATTAACAGCAGACTGATAAGCGTTTTTGACTATCGCCTTATCAACACATAATTGTAGCAGATAAACTGCAGAAGCGGAAACAACTTTATAATGAATACAGTATTTATAAATACTAAATTCGCGAAAAATGTCCTCAAATATTCTAGCGGATTTCACAAAAAAAGAAAGAGGGAAATTATAAAAATTCCCTCACATAATAACGCCCACCTTAATCTTCGCTATGCGCGGAAAGCTGACCTCAGCATTTTGATCTCTTCGGCATACCCGGGCACCTCGTTGGGAGTTTCCAGGTAAAAAGGCAGGTGCCGGAGCAGGGGATGATTGATGATATTTGAAATTGCATCCAGGCCCAGCGTTCCCTCACCTATGCGCGCATGACGATCTTTGTGCGCCGCGAAAGGGGTCATACTGTCATTCAAATGAATGGCTTTAAGTTTGCCCAGGCCGATCACCTGGTCAAACTGATTCAGCACCCCATCGAGGTCATTGACGATATCGTAGCCGGCCGCATAAACATGGCAGGTATCCAGGCACACACCTAACTGCGGATGTTTGACTCTTTGGATAATGGTGTTTATTTCCTCGAAACTGCTGCCCACTTCGCTGCCTTTACCGGACATGGTTTCCAATAGAACGGCAGTGGTTTGGCCTGGCTGCATTATCTTGCTGAGCAGGTTGACTATCAGTTCGATACCGGTATCGATACCCTGACCAACATGACTGCCGGGATGAAAGGTGTAATAGTTATGGGGGAGCTTTTCCATAATGACCATGTCATCGGTCATCACCAGGTCAGCAAAATCGCGTACCTTCTGGTCGGCGGAACATGGATTGAGCGTATAGGGCGCATGGGCCAGCAGCGGAGCGAAATCATGCGCCCGGGTCAAATCCAGGAGGGCCGCTGCATCCTGGGCGTCAAATGGCTTGGCCTTGCTGCCGCGGGGATTGCGGGTAAAAAATTGAAAGGTATTGGCGCCAATACTTAACGCCTCTTCTCCCATATGTTTAAAACCTTTGGATGCTGATAGATGACAACCGATGAAAAACAATACAAGTTCCTCCTGACAGCCTGGTTTTGTCGAATTATTCCCAATAAAAATGAGAAATCCTTGGGGTAATTACTCACCCCACCACATGCGCTCAGCGCAGGAATGACCCCAGTAATCCCCGGACCAACTGGCGGGTCAACTGGGTGCCCACCGTATTGATCGCGGTTTTGCCCAGCTTTTCCAGGGTGGTGTCACGGGGCCGGCCTCTGCGCGCCGGTCGTTCATATTCATCCCGCTCTTTGGCTTTAGTCCGTTTAGTGGGTCTTTCTTCTTCTGCTTCCGCGGCTTGTTTCTTTTCCTGGGCATATTTCTGCTGCAGGTTCTCGTAAGCCGACTCCCGGTCTATAGTTTGATTATATTTATTCTTTAATGCAGAGGCATTGATTACGCTTTGGCGGGTGGCCGTATCTATGGTGCCCATTAGACTGTGGGGAGGCAGAACAAAAGCCCGCTCAACTATGGAGGGCCGGCCCTTTTCATCCAGGAAGGAAATCAAAGCTTCGCCCACCGCCAGCTCGGTAATGACCTGGTCAACCGAATATTTGGGATTCTGGCGAAAGGTTTCGGCGGCCGCTTTGATGGCCTTCTGGTCGCGGGGAGTATAAGCTCGCAGGGCATGCTGTACCCGGTTGCCCAGCTGTCCCAGTATTTTATCAGGTATATCAATCGGATTTTGGGTGATGAAATATATGCCCACCCCTTTGGAGCGCACCAGCCGGACTACCTGTTCAATCCGGTCCATCAGAACATCGGGAGCTTCTTCGAATAGAAGATGAGCCTCATCAAAGAAGAACACTATTTTGGGTTTATCGGGATCGCCGACCTCGGGCAGTTCCTCGAAAAGCTCGGAGAGCATCCACATCAGGAAGGTGGAGTATAACATGGGCGACTGGAACAATTTATCACAGGCCAGGATATTTATCATTCCCTGGCCATTAGGATCGGTCTGCATGAAATCCCTCACATCGAGGGCTGGTTCGCCGAAGAAACGGTCCCCGCCTTGTTCCTCAATGACCAATAAGGCCCTCTGGATGGCGCCGATAGACTGCTTGGAGATGGTTCCGTATTCAACCGTATAATCAGCGGCGTGATCGGCTACATAAACCAGCATGGAGCGCAGGTCTTTCAGGTCCAGCAGCAGTAGACCGGAATCGTCAGCGATACGGAACACTATATTCAGCACCCCGCTTTGGACATCGTTAAGGTTGAGCAGGCGGGCCAACAGCAGCGGACCCATTTCGGATATGGTGGTTCGCACCGGCAGTCCCTGCTCGCCGAAAACATCCCAGTAACTTACCGGATAGGACCTGTATGTGAAGTCAGCCAATCCCAGGTTTTTAATGCGTTCTTCCATCTTGGGATTACTGACCCCGGGAGCGCATAAACTGGCCAGGTCGCCTTTGATATCGGTGAGAAATACCGGAGTGCCGATAGCGCTGAAGGCCTCGGCAAGTACTTTAAGCGAAACGGTTTTACCGGTTCCGGTGGCTCCGGTGATCAAACCATGGCGATTGGCCATCTGGGGCAGGAGATGCAATTCGTTTTCACCTTTGGCGATAAAAAGTATACTGTCCATTACTGGCTCACTCCCTGTCTGTATAAAATTGCCGGCTTTTTATTCCAGCTAAGAGTACAGTTGGGTATGGTTGCTATAATTATAGCAGAATGTATTGTAAACTTAAGCCAAGACCAAGCTTTGAAGGGGTGATGATATGGCTCTGCAAAGAGAACTGCATCCGGTTCCTGAGTATGTTGAGAAAGCCATCAGTGAACGGGGCCTGATGGAAAGGTACCTCAAGCGACCCCCTTACCAGCGCAATGACTATATCGGCTGGATTACCCGAGCCAAGCGGGAGGAGACTCGCTATAAACGGCTGCAGCAGATGCTGGAGGAGCTGGCAACGGGAGACCGCTATATGGGAATGGCCTACAAAGCCAAATAGCACCGGTCTCCCGCCAAATTTTTTGGTTGGCAAAGACAAGATTACGAATATCTTGCTCTACGCCATTGGGGTAGGCAGGATTATGTCTTCCAGGCTGCGCTTGGGTACATGGTGGACCTGGTTTTCATCGCGCCAATAGCGCACCTCGCTGGCTGCGTCCATTTCCTCCACTATGATCATTTCGCGGGGATAGCCAATCGCCACTACCGCTTCTATTTCAAAACTGTCTTCCAATTTCAGTACTTCCCGCAGCCGCTTCTTATCAATAGCCATCAGGAAGCATCCTCCCAGGCCTTTTTCTACCGCTCCCAGCAATATGCTCATCCCGGCAAAACCGAGGTCCTGGGGCCATATTGTCCCTACTGCATTGTCCTTTACCATTACTATGAAAGCGGATGGTTTTTCACCTTCCGGTGGGCTCTTCCAGCCTTTGATGTAACCGGCCCAGGTCAGGCAGTCATTAACCTGCTGATTTAATTCGCTCAGGTTGGAAAGGATGTACTTTAGACCCTGCAGGTTTTTGCCGCTGGGGGCCAAACGGGCCAGGTCAACCAGTTCCCGCAGAGTATCCATTGCCACCTCGCGGTCCTGGTAATATCTCCGGTAGGAGCGGTTGCGCAAAATCAGATCTTTTAACAAAACATATCTCCTCCTTTTATACCCCCATATTATGATACAAATTACGGCCAAATAAAATCGAATTGCATACGGGCGGTTGATTTTACGGATGAAAACATACCATTATATAGGAAAGAGCCCTTGGCCTGATCAATAAAATTCTTATTGGGGCAGGTGAAATTCATGTCAGCAGCCAACCCCGGGGAAATCGAAACCTATTTTGCCGGTTACCCGCAGCAAATGATTCTTTTTGAGGCGATCCAGACCATGATTATCAGCATTGGGCCGGTCAAGGTGGAGGCCATGAAATCTGGGATCAATTTTGGAACCAGCCGCAAATTTGCCTGGGTGTGGCTGCCCCAGAAATATGACCTCAAGCAGCCGGAGGGCAGCCTGGTCCTCTCGTTTGGCCTGGATAGAATGATTCAGGATCCCAAAATCAAACAAGTGGTGAATCCTTACCCGAACCGCTGGACCCATCACGTGGTAATCAGTGCCATCTCCGACCTGGATGAGAGCCTGCGCGATTGGCTGAACGAGGCCTACCGGTTTTCCGCCCGGGGTAAAGGTGGTCAACCACAAAATCCGGGTAAGAAGCTGCTCTGATTCAAATCCTGGTAGAACGTTTATGGATATCACTATCGTAAATGCAAGTACCCCAGCAGGATAAATGTATTAATGACAAAGGAGTGATGAGCATGACTAGACTTATGACCGTCTGTCTTATTTTGCTGCTGGCCTTAGGCGTCTGGGGGTGCAGCCCAACTCCAAACGGACGCAGCAACACCATAAACCCGGGACAGGGCAACACCGTTGACCCTCCCAACCCAGTTCAACCCAGTCAACCCGATCCGGCTGCTTTAGGGCAGAGCTTGGAATTCCTGGGTGGTATCCGTTTAGGGATGACGGCAGCCGAAGTGGAAAAGGTGCTGGGACTGAATTTTGCCGATAAACTGCGCGACGAGGTTGGCCCTTTCGGGGAAAGCTGGATAGTCCGTTCCTATGGCTCCGCTTGTGACTTAGTTATCGGCCAGACCAGCGGCAAAGTCCTGCAAATCGATGTTTTCTCCAGTGTATTTCCGACCGCTCAAGGGATCAAGGTGGGAGACCCATCCATATCGGCCTTGAACCGGTATCGGCAGCTGTACCCGGAATTTATCGGCAACCAGAGCCCGGCTAAATTGGCAGGTTGGTTCGAAACCGAACCTGGGGTGCTGCTGATTTTCTCCAGCCAGGAAAACCGGGAGCGCAGCAATCTCAATTTAACCCCGGACAGTAAAATCCACGCCATTACCCTCGGTTACAGTAAATATTTCGACTGATTCGTTCATCCAGCAGCCGTTTACGTAACCCCGCCCCACTGTGATAAAATAAGTTAAGAACTGATCATGTGAGGCAGTAATGGCAGAAGGATTGGTAGTTGCGGCGGGGAAGTCGCAGCGAACCGGCGATCAATACAAGATGACGCTTGATTTAGGCGGGCAGACCCTGATCGAAACCACGGTGGCCAGCCTGGCACCCTGGTGTGAGAGAATAATTGTGGTGACCGGTCACAACCGTGAGTTGATCGAATCCATCTTCAGCGCTAACCCACAGGTTGTGGTTATCAACAATCCGGACTACCAGGAGGGTATGTTTTCTTCCATCAAAACCGGGCTGCCTTTTATACAAGCGGAACGGTTCTTTTTTCTGCCCGGGGATATCCCCCTGGTGGCAATGGAGGTATTCCAAAAGATGTTGGCAGTCGATGCCGAGGTAGTGGTGCCAGTATATAAGCAGCGCCGCGGCCACCCGGTTTTATTCCGCCAGACAGCTATAGATAAGATTCTCAACTCCGGGGACATTACCAATCTGCGCGACTTTATTGCCACGCAGTCACCCTATTTGCTGGAGGTGGACTGCCCGGGGATTAGTTTTGATCTCGATACCCTGGATGATTACCGGCAGGCGCTAAAATTGATCAGTGAGGGGGAGCCTGGTGAATAAAATCAGTACTCCAGTCAAGCGGTTTGACTTCGATGAAAAAATAAGCGGTAAAGCCCGCTACTGTGCCGACATCAAATTACCGGGAATGCTTTATGCCAGGACGATGCGCTCCAATCGGCCCCGGGCCCGGATTGCGGCGGTGCAGATTCCGGCATTGCCTTCTGGTTACTATATAATCGATCATCGCGATATCCCGGGGAGAAATGTGGTTCCCATCGTCTATGATGACCAGCCTTTCCTGGCATCAGATACGGTCAACTATATCGGCGAACCGATCCTGCTGGTGGTTGGCCCCGACAAAGAGGTCATCCTCCGGATTATCGATTCCATCCAAATTGATTACCTTGATCTAAATCCGATTTTTAGTATAGAAGAAGCAGAAAAACGCAGCGATGATTTCATATTCGGTGATCAGCCCTGGTTCGTGGAATACCATTATTCCAAGGGCAACCTGGAACAGGCCATTCAAGATGCCAGCCATGTGATCGAAGATGAGTATGAGACCGGTTATCAGGAACAACTCTACCTGGAGCCCCAATCAGTCCTGGCGGTATACGAGGATGAAATTATAATCGTATACGGCTCCATCCAATGCCCTTACTATGTCAAGGAAGCCTTGCTGCAGGCGCTGGGATGGCCCCAGGAACGGATAAGGGTGGTGCAGCTGCCCACCGGGGGAGGATTTGGGGGTAAAGAGGAGTTTCCCTCCATTCTGGCGGTACACGCAGCCCTGGCTTCCATCAAAAGCGGTCGGCCGGTGCAGTTAGTCTATGATCGCCAGGAGGATATAATATGCTCGACCAAGCGGCATCCCGCCGTGATCAAATATAGAAGTTATCTGGATGAGGATGGCCGTATCCTGGGCCGGCAAATCGAAGTCAAAACCGATGGCGGGGCATATGCGGGTTTATCCAGCGTGGTGCTGCAGCGGACCATCCTGTCAGCCGGCGGTGTATACAACGTCGACAACCTGGAAGTAAATGGACGGGCCTATGCTACCAACAAATTGGTCAGCGGCGCTTTTCGCGGATTCGGCGGGCCGCAGGCCTTTTTTGCCATAGAAATGCACATGGAGAGCATTGCCCGTCAGCTTAACCTGGATCCATGGGAATTTAAACAGAAACATTTTCTTCACCAGGGCGATACCTCCTCGACCGGGGGATTGCTCAGCAACGACATCCGCTTGGACCAAATGGCGGAGGAGATTGACGCTATGTCCGGGTACCGGCACAAGCGCCGGGACCATTCACCATGGCCGGAAAAATTGACCGGTATCGGCTGTTCCTTCTTCTTTCACGGCTGTGGATTCACCGGCAGCGGAGAACGGGACATCATCAAATCCCGGGTGCGTTTGCGGAAATATAAAAATGATACCGTGCAGATCTTTGTCTCCAGTACCGAACTGGGCCAGGGAATCCTGACCACCCTGCGCAAGATTGTGGCTGAAGCCCTGCAAATACCTATCGATCAGGTAATCCATCACTACCCTGACACGGTTTCCGCACCTGACTCGGGCCCGACCGTGGCTTCGCGGACCATCATGATCGTGGGCCAATTATTGTACGAATGCTGCCAGGAAATGAGATCCCGCTGGGAAGAACCTGAACTAGAGGTGTTCAGAGACTTTAAATATCCTGCCTCTCTCAGCTGGGATAAAGAAAAATTTATAGGTAATGCCTACCCCGAATATTCTTGGGGGGCCAATGTGGTGGAGGTCGAAATCGATCCGCTGACCTATGCGATAGATGTCAAGGGGGTTTATGCAATCTATGATATCGGTACTCCGATAGATGTCAAGATAGTGCAGGGACAGATTGAAGGCGGCCTGCTGCAGGGATTGGGTTATGGCAGTCTTGAGGTCCTTGATACCGTGGGCGGAAGGGTACGGCAAAACAACCTGACCAACTATATGATTCCCACCACGGTAGATTTTCCGCCCATCCAGTGCAAACTCATAGAGGATAACCCCTATCCGAATGGACCTTTCGGGGCCCGGGGCCTGGGCGAATTGCCCCTGGTGGGGGCAGCTCCGGCTTTGGCCCTGGCAGTCCAAAATGCCATCGGTAAAGGTATAAAGAAGATACCTATTACGCCCGAGAATATTATGGAGTTGATGCACAATGCAGATGACGATTAAGTTCCAGCTCAATGGCCAAGCCCAGGTTATCCGCACCGATCCGCTGCGGCGGCTGGTGGATGTGCTGCGGGATGACTTCCAACTGACCGGCACCAAAGAGGGATGCGGGGAAGGGGAATGCGGAGCCTGCGGGGTGCTGCTGGACAACCGGCTGGTCAACTCCTGCCTGGTTCCGGTGGGCACGATTGAAAGGAAAGAGATAATTACTATAGAAGGATTCCGCCCGACCAGGCGATTCGATGTCATCCAGCAGTCCTTTGCCGAGGCCGGCAGCGTGCAGTGCGGTTTTTGCACCCCGGCCATGATCATGGCCGCTGAAGCGCTGCTTTCCGTCAATCCCAATCCGTCGGAAGCTGACATCAGGGAAGGTTTATCGGGCAACCTGTGCCGGTGTACCGGTTACGGGATGATTGTAGAGGCAATTATGGCCGCATCCCGGGAAGGGAAGGGATTATGGTAAAAACATACCGGCCGCAAAACCTGGCCGAAGCATTGCAAATAATAAATGCTGAGGAAACTCTGCTCCTGGCTGGCGGCACCGACCTCATGGTAAAATACCGGCCCTGGAACGGTACCGTACCCAACTTTGCCAAGCCAGTAGTATTTATCGGCCATTTACCGGAACTGACCGGTATAGAGATCAAGGCTGACCGGATGACAATCGGTGCCGGAACTACCCTGGCGGCTATAATCAACCATCCGGATGTACCCGATTATATTAAAAAATCCTTGACCCAAATGGCCTCGCCGCCGATCCGGAATTTGGCCACTCTGGGCGGAAATATATGCAATTCTTCCCCGGCGGGGGACAGCCTGCCGATGCTTTATGCGCTGGATGCGGTTCTCCACCTGCAATCGCAGGCCGGGACCAGCGAAGTCGGAATCAATGAGTTTATCACCGGGCCGGGGCTTAATAGCCGCAAGCCCGACCAGATCCTGACTCATATCGAGATCCCATTGTTAAACATCAAAGACTGTTATTATCGTAAAGTCGGAACCCGCAAGGCCAACAGCATCTCCAAGCTGTCATTCTACGCGGCGGCCAATTATGAAGCTAACCACGTCAATTGGGTAAGGATTGCCCTTGGAGCAGTTGCCCCCACCGTGGTACGAAGTCCAGCTGCTGAAAAGCTCATGACCGGGGTTAGCCGGGATGATCTCATAGCAATGGCGCCCGAAATAATCGATATTTACCGGGACTTGATCAGCCCCGTCGACGACATCCGTTCCACCCGTCTTTACCGGCAGCACGTTGCTCTCCGCCTGCTGGAACACTATCTTACCCGGGAGCTGAATTTACTGGACTAAAACTGGCATAAGAGGGTAAAATAACTAAATGTTATTACTGATGTTGAAAGGAAGATATGCATGAGCCAAAACCCAACCGTGACTATCGAGATGGAGGATGGCGGCATTATAACTGCCGAGCTATATCCCGACGTAGCCCCCAATACCGTCAACAACTTTATCAGCCTGGTTAAACGCGGTTACTATGACGGGGTGATTTTTCACCGAGTTATACCGAGTTTCATGATCCAGGGCGGAGATCCGCAGGGCACCGGCATGGGCGGCCCCGGCTACTCGATCAAGGGTGAATTCACCGATAATGGTTTCCGCAACGACTTGAAACATGACCGCGGCGTATTGTCGATGGCCCGGTCCATGATGCCCAATTCCGCTGGTTCCCAGTTCTTTATCATGCACGCCAATTCACCACACCTGGACGGCCAATATGCTTCCTTTGGCATGGTGACCGCCGGAATAGAGGTTGTCGATAAAATCGCCGCCGTTTCCCGGGACCGGCAGGACCGGCCGCGGGATGAACAGCGCATGAAGAAGGTTACTGTGGACACCAAAGGCCAGGATTACCCCGAACCTCAAAAAGCCTAATCGCGAAACCAATAAATTGAAATACTCTGAATAACCCCAGGCTATAACTAAGGTACGATAAGGGTTTAACGTTGTATTCAAGGGACGGCATTGGTATGATGCATAGAGGAATCTCGTTGTAAACTCATTAACACTAGGAGGAGACTAAAATGGCAGATAATACTATTCTGGTTGAAGTGCTGCAGGGCACCCAAGTTATGAGCGGTGGCTGAAGCTGTACCAGTGACTGCGCCTCAGCAGCTAGTTGTGGTACAACTATTGACTATAGCGAAGCAACCACTAAAATGTCAGAAGAACTAAAGCAGGCATATGGGGAAAAAGTCCAGGTCAAGTACGTGGACGTTGATAAAGAGGGCCTGGATAAATACCCGATGATGAATCAGGTGCTGCAGATGGGCTATCCGTATCCGATTACCCTGGTCAATGGAACCCCCAAATTTGCAGGCGGGATCATGACCAACGAGATCAAGCAGATCATTGATGAAACCTTAAAGGGGCAGTCGAACTAGCATCTGAGTTGACGCTTTTTGCGGTTGATGCTATATTATTAATCACAATTTAAGAAACAGATACCTTTCTTCGGGGTTGGGTGAAATTCCCTATCGGCGGTAAAGCCCGCGAGCCTTTGGGCAGGATCCGGTGAAATTCCGGGGCCGACAGTTAAAGTCTGGATGGGAGAAGAAGGGCTGATGACGGCTGGTTGCTTTGCGCCATGCCCGTTATAAGTGCTCGTTTTTCTGAATTTACAACCCTGATGTTAAAAATCAGGGTTTTTTGTTTTATATCGGATTCAAGAGGGGAAAAAGTAGATGGCGGAGCATATGGCTGCCAATGAACAATATATGCAGAGAGCATTGGACCTGGCCGCGCAGGCCCTGGGCCGGACCAATCCCAATCCTATGGTGGGAGCGGTCATAGTCAAGGACGGTCAGACAGTGGGGGAAGGATATCATCACCAGGCAGGTACCCCCCATGCCGAAATACATGCTCTTAACCAGGCCGGGGAACTGGCCCGTGGGGCCACCCTCTATGTAACCCTGGAACCGTGCAGCCACTTTGGCCGGACCCCACCCTGTGCCGATGCGGTCATCAGCGCCGGGGTAGCCAAGGTGGTGATTGCTACTCTTGATCCCAATCCCAGGGTAGCCGGGGATGGACTGAGAAAGCTGACTGCGGCCGGCATTGAAGTGGAAGTAGGGATTCTGGAACCGGAAGCCCGGCGCCTCAACCAGGTGTTTTTTAAGTACATTCAGACCGGGCGTCCCTACGTAGCCCTTAAGACAGCTATGACCCTGGATGGCAAGATAGCAGCCAGCAGCGGGGATTCCCGCTGGGTAACCGGGGAAAGTTCCCGTCACTATGTCCACCAGCTGCGCAACACCCATGATGCTATCCTGGCGGGGATAGGCACGGTTTTAAAGGATGACCCTTTGCTCAATACCAGATTGGATGCAGAGAATAAAAAAGACCCGGTACGGATAATAATTGACGGAAGTTTACAGCTGCCTTTAAACAGCAACATAGCCCGAACCGCTGAGCGGCAGAAAACCGTGCTGTTCTGTTCGAATAAGTCCAATCCCAAGCTGCAGCTGAAATTGGAGTCCCAAGGCCTGGAGATAATCAGCCTGGATTGTGATCCTGAATTGGTGCCGCTGGAGACCGTTTTAGATATTATGGGGGATATGGGGATATGCAGCTTGCTGGTGGAAGGCGGCGGCGAGATCAACGCCTACCTGCTGGAAAATAATTTAGTGGATAAATGCTATTGGTTCGTGGCTCCCAAGTTGGTTGGGGGAAGAAGTGCTCCCTCACCGGTGGGGGGGCGGGGACAAGCTCTGATGGGGGACGCGCTGGAACTCCAATCCATCGAGCTGCAGCGTTTTGACCGCGATATTCTGATTACCGGATATTTCAAGGAGTGGTGAGATAGTGTTTACAGGCATTATAGAAGAACTGGGGACTGTAATGGCCCTGAAGAGGGGCAGCAATTCCAGCCAGATCAGCATCCAGGCCGATAAGGTGCTGGGGGATGTCAAACTGGGGGACAGCATAGCCATAAACGGAGTCTGCCTGACCGTAACCAGCTTTGACCGTGCTCATTTCAGCGCTGATATGATGGCCGAGACCCTGGCCAAGACCAACCTCAGGGAACTGAACAGCGGTCACCGGGTCAACCTGGAAAGAGCCGCTCGTTTAGGTGATCGTATGGGCGGGCACCTGGTCCAGGGGCACGTCGATGGGGTAGGAACACTAATTGAAGAGCAGGTAGTTGATATCGCGCGGGTGTTGAGGTTCAGGGCCCCCGACGAGATATTGAAATATACCGTAGCCAAGGGATCAATAGCTATTGATGGGATCAGCCTGACCGTGGTGGATGTATTCCCGGATAGCTTCACAGTATCGATCATTCCCCATACCGCCAGCCTGACCACCCTGGGATTTAAGAAGCCAGGGGCCACCGTAAACCTGGAAGCGGATATAATCGGCCGTTATGTGGAAAGACTGCTCAAATGGAAGGGCGGGACCAAGAACTCCACCAAATTAAGTTCTGATTTTCTAGCCGAGCACGGCTTTGTATAAAGGAGAGAGAGAGACGATGTTTAATACTATCGAAGAAGCCATCAAGGACTTCAAAGAAGGCAAAATGCTGATCATGGTCGATGACGAAGACCGCGAGAACGAAGGGGATGTGATCATAGCCGCGGAGAAATGTAATCCCGAGGTTATCAACTTCATGGCCTCTCAGGCCCGGGGTCTGATCTGTATGCCGATGCGGGGGGAACGCCTGGATCAGCTGGAGATCCAGCCCATGGTGGTGGATAATACCGACAATCATGAGACCGCTTTCACGGTATCGGTAGATCATATCTCGACCAGTACCGGTATCTCTGCTTATGAACGTGCGGATACGGTGCAGGCCCTGATCGACCCGGAAAGCAAACCCCTGGAATTTCGCAAACCAGGTCATATCTTCCCGCTCCGTTACCGTGAAGGCGGAGTGCTGCGGCGCACCGGTCATACTGAGGGATCGATCGACCTGGCCCGGCTGGCAGGGCTGTACCCGGCCACGGTAATATGCGAGATAATGAATGATGATGGGACCATGGCCCGGGTACCCCAGTTGATGGAGTTTGCCCGCCGCCATGATCTGAAAATAGTCACTATCGCCGATCTTATTCTATACCGCCGGCGCAAGGAGAAGCTGGTCACCCGAGTAGTGGATACCAAACTGCCCACCGAATACGGAGAGTTTACCGCGGTCGCCTATGAGTCGATCCTGGATGGCAAGGATCACATCGCCCTGGTCAAAGGCGAATGGGACGAAGATGAACCGATATTGGTGCGGGTCCATTCCGAATGTCTCACCGGGGATGTTTTCGGCTCCTATCGCTGCGACTGTGGGGAACAGCTGCAGGCGGCTTTAGCAATGATAGAAAAAGCCGGCAAAGGGGTTTTCCTGTATATGCGCCAGGAAGGGCGGGGGATAGGCCTGGTCAACAAGATCAAGGCCTACAAACTGCAGGACAATGGCCGGGATACGGTCCAGGCCAACCTCGACTTGGGGTTCCCCGAAGACCTGCGTGATTATGGCATCGGCGCCCAGATCCTGTATGACTTAGGGGTCCGGAAAATGCGGATGATGACCAACAATCCCAAAAAGATTCACGGCCTGGAGGGATATGGCCTGGAGGTCGTGGAACGTATACCCATTGAAATGCCGGTCCGGAATGAAAACCGCAACTATATGCAGACCAAGAAAGACAAGATGGGCCACATTTTTGCCAATATAAAGTAATTATCAGCTGCACACAAATATTTTAGGAGGGATGATCATAATGGCCAATGTATTTGAAGGAAAACTAATCGGAGACAGCCAACGGTTCGGTATCGTAGTAGCCAGGTTCAATGAATTCATCACCAATAAACTGCTGTCGGGCAGCATCGATACCCTGGTCCGGCATGGAGTAGACCGTGAAAATATAGATATCGCCTGGGTGCCGGGCGCCTTTGAAATGCCCCTGGCCGCTCAGAAGATGGCTTCTCGGGGTTATGATGCGGTTATTTGCCTGGGGGCAGTAATCAGGGGAGCCACCCCGCATTTCGAATATGTAGCCGCCGAGGTAACCAAAGGAATTGCTCAGGTTGGCCTGAATACCGGGATCCCGGTGGTATATGGAGTAATAACCGCTGATACCATTGAACAAGCCATTGAACGGGCTGGCACCAAAGCTGGCAACAAAGGATCGGATGCCGCCAGCACCGCCATCGAAATGATCAACCTGTTTAAGGAAATGTAGGCAGACTACTTAGGCAGAGCAGTAAACGGGGACCTGCCCCCCAGAGGGAAAGTCCCCCAAATCACACAAATCTTCAGATAAAAAAGGACCGATCATCATAATGATCGGTCTGTTTGTATATTAGGTGCGTTAAGACTTTTTATCCTTTTGGGCGGAAGCCAGCTGCTGCTCCAGACTTACCGGCGCGCCAATCAGAATTTTCTTCACCGTATTGTCTTCAACCTTGAAAACCACGTACTGGTCGCCGCCGTAACTGGCATCGAATTTGTCAGGTGTGTCCTGGTCGTAAGCCAGGGTATAGTTGGGGCCATATGTTTCCACTACCTTATCGAAGCTGTCGTTAGCTCTTATACCCCTGGATGTAGCTATTCTAGGATCAGTAATATCCATACGAATCACCACATCCTCGTTGCGGGACATGGTTAACCACAGATCCAAGCCTTCAGGGTGGTACATGCCGCTTCGACCCAGGTTCGCACCATCGGGGAAGACCGCCATCAATTCATCGCGGGTGGTATTGCCGACCTCAACCTTGCCGTTAGGCTGTGCTAAAATCAGATCCTGTTCCGCCAGAATGGTTGGCTGGGGCGGATCAACCACTATAATTTCCGGAGCGCTGCTGGAAATCAATGCAAACATGATTACAATGGGTACAACAATAAGTAAAACCAAGAGGGATTCCCTCTTCTCCCGGGCTCTCATTCATGTTCCTCCTTTAAAAATACCATCAACAAAAACGCATCATCAGTACACTTGCCCCTAATTATATATGCTGTGGATAACTCTGACCAGCGGAAAATATCCGCCCTCAAATCCCCAACAATTCGCCGAAAACGATCACCAGGGTTGACAACGTCGCCGGCCATGTAATATAATTTTGCTTGCTGAGAAAAAGTCAGCCACATGCGGTAGTGGCGGAATTGGCAGACGCGCTAGATTCAGGTTCTAGTAGTCGCAAGGCTGTGGAGGTTCAAGTCCTCTCTACCGCACCATACGAAAAACAAATCCCTGATAATTCGGGGATTTTTGTTTTTCTGATTTGAATCGGAACGCAGGGACGGTTCTTTTGTGCCACATGGAGAAATGCAGGAGTTGTTTGGGAATAAGCTATAATG
>CAZOZX010000037.1:0-18883 GCA_964584415.1 uncultured Syntrophomonas sp. | reverse complement strand
CATATTGTGTCTCTTAACTGCACCGGAAAAACCTTTGCCCTTAGAGGTACCGACTACGTCAACCACCTCTCCGGCTGAAAATATATCCGTTTTGATTTCAGTGCCAATCTCGTAATCGTCCACATTGTTAACCTTAAATTCTCTAATGTGGCGGCAAGGTTTTAAACGAGCCTTTGCAAATACGCCCATCTTAGGCTTATTGACTAGTTTTTCCCGGATGGCCATAAATCCTACTTGAATAGCATTGTATCCGTCGGTCTCGGCCTTTTTCTTTTGCAGCACTACGTTGGGTTCAACCTGTACTACTGTCACCGGGACTGCCTTGCCGGTATCATCAAATACCTGGGTCATCCCTACTTTGATTCCCATAATTGACTTCTGGGTTTTCTCTGCCACCTATACTACCTCCTAGTTGAGAATTCTCTGGCGAGCGGTTGAAAGTGAGAAATCCAACTTCGCCTCTCGTTTCTTATCCGGATTTTCTACCTTGAAACCAACTAGCTCACTGGCCTCGCAGTACCGGTTCCTCAGCTATAACTTGATCTCTATATCCACGCCTGAAGGCAGGTCCAGGTGCATAAGGGCGTCAATTGCCCGGGGATTAGGATCGAGTATATCGATTAACCGTTTATGGGTTCTCATCTCAAATTGTTCCCGTGAGTCCTTGTTTACGTGGGGCGACCGCAGAATGGTATAAATCTTCTTTTCGGTCGGCAGGGGCACTGGACCTGATACGCTGGCCCCATTCTTTCTTGCTGTCTCCACGATCTTCTGTGATGATTGATCAAGCAATTTGTGGTCAAACGCTTTCAATCTAATTCTTACTTTCTGGCCATTCACTCTAGTTTAACCTCCTTAGAATGGGTCGATTTGTTACACGCGTCCTGGCGTTTAGCAGCTAAAGACGTTCCCGTCCTTAGCTGCAGCAACCTCTTTTTAGGTTCCCAGTTTAGCTGTCGATGCTGGTAACAACTCCGGAGCCGACAGTCCGTCCACCTTCCCGAATTGCAAATCTCAGTCCTTCTTCTATCGCTATCGGCGTGATCAGGCTGATTGCCATCTGGATGTTATCCCCAGGCATTACCATCTCTACTCCTTCCGGCAGCTTGATTATCCCGGTTACGTCCGTGGTACGGAAATAGAACTGGGGACGATATCCGCTGAAGAACGGGGTGTGTCTGCCGCCTTCTTCTTTGGTTAATACGTATACCTCAGCGTTAAATTCGGTTAAAGGTTTGATGCTGCCCGGCTTGGCCAGTACCATTCCTCTTTCTACGTCCTTACGGTCCAAGCCTCTCAACAGGGTGCCTATATTGTCTCCCGCCTGGGCATAGTCCAAAAGTTTCCGGAACATTTCTACTCCGGTTACTATGTGCTTCCTTATTTCATCTCTCATTCCTATTATGGCTACTTCTTCTCCGACTTTTACCGTTCCTCTTTCTACTCTGCCGGTTACTACGGTGCCACGGCCGGTGATGGTAAATACGTCTTCGATCGGCATCAGGAAGGGCTTATCGGTGGCTCTCTGCGGTTCAGGAATGTATTCGTCTACCGCGTCCATCAACTGCCAGATGCGTCCGCACCATTCGCAGTCTCTGCTGCCACAGCCACAGGCCAGAGCTTTGGTCGCTGATCCCATTACTACCGGGATATCATCGCCCGGGAATTCATAGGTGCTCAGCAGTTCGCGGATTTCCATTTCTACTAGTTCAAGCAGTTCGTCATCGTCGACTAAGTCGATCTTATTCATAAACACTACCATGTAGTGTACCCCTACCTGTCTGGACAGCAAGATGTGTTCACGGGTCTGCGGCATGGGGCCGTCCGCGGCTGATACTACCAGGATCGATCCGTCCATCTGCGCTGCTCCGGTTATCATGTTCTTAATATAGTCAGCATGCCCCGGGCAGTCTACATGGGCATAATGTCTCTTCTCGGTCTGGTATTCTACGTGGGCGGTATTGATGGTTATTCCTCTTTCTCTCTCTTCCGGGGCTTTGTCTATTGCATCATAGCTCGTTGCTACTGCTCCACCCACTTTTGACAGTACCAGGGTGATCGCCGCAGTTAAACTCGTCTTGCCATGGTCTACGTGCCCTATGGTCCCTATGTTTAGATGCGGTTTCGTCCTTTCGTATTTCGCCTTTGCCATTCCTTTTCACCTTTCCTTTCTAAGCTTTCAAGACTATCTTCTTACCGATAAACCATATCTTTTACCTATGATTTCCTTACTCCTTGATTCGGGGACTTCTGCATAATTCTTAATTTCCATGGAGAAGGTGGCCCGGCCTTGACTAACTGACCTTAGGTTAGTCGCATAACCAAATGTCTCAGCCAGCGGTACCACTCCTTTAATGATGCGGGCATCTCGGCTTTCTTCGAAACCTAAAACCCTTCCCCGGCGGGCATTTAAATCAGATATTATGTCCCCTATATATTCCTCCGGCGACACAATTTCTATTTCCATTATCGGTTCTAACAGAACTGCCTGGCCTTTGTTGAGGGCATCCTTCATGGCCATATTGGCAGCTACATTGAAGGCCTGCTCCGACGAGTCTACCTCATGGTGTGATCCGCCCAGTAACGTGATTTCTATATCATCTACCGGATACCCGGCCAGGATACCTGCTTGCAGGGATTCCCGGACTCCAATTTCGGTAGCTGCCACGAATTCCTTGGGGAACAATCCTGGCGGGGTCTTATCGTTAAAAACTTTGCCTGATCCTTCGGATAGGGGCTTTACCGCCAAAATTACATGGGCAAACTGACCATGCCCCCCGGTCTGTCTTTCAAAAGTGGTATCAACTTTGGCATTAGCACTAATTGTCTCTTTATATGCCACCTGTGGTTTGCCAATATTCGCGTTAACTTTGAACTCTCTCAAAAGCCGGTCGATGATAATCTCCAGGTGAAGTTCACCCATTCCGGAGATAATGGTCTGACCACTGCCCTCATCGTACCAAGTGCGAAAGGTTGGGTCCTCTTCCGCCAAACGGCGCAAGCTTTCTCCAATCCGGTCATGGTCAGCCTTGGTCTTGGGTTCTATCACTACATCGATAACTGGATCGGGGAAGTCCATGGATTCTAGTATTATCCGCCTTCCAGGTGCGCATAGGGTTTCGCCGGTAATCGTATCTTTTAGTCCTACCGCCGCCAGGATTTCTCCTGCTCCTGCTTCCTCTATTTCTTCACGATGGTTGGCATGCATTCTAAGAATCTTGGTAAAACGTTCTTTCTTATCTTTCCGGCTGTTTATTACCTGAGCCCCTACTTTAATCCGGCCTGCATAGATCCGAAAATAAGTTAACTTACCTACATAAGGATCAGAGGCCAGCTTAAACGCCAATGCACAGAACGGTGCTTCCAGTTCTGCTGGAACCTTAACTTCCTGGCCTGTCTCCCCATCTCTACCTATGATAGGAGGAACGTCTAAGGGTGAAGGCAAATAATCAACCACCGCGTCCAACAACATCTGGACACCTTTGTTTTTAAACGATGATCCACATAATACCGGAACCAATATGTTAGCAATTGTTTGCTTTCTCAAAGAACTTTTTATCTCTTCTATAGAGATAGGGTTTCCATCTAAGTATTTCTCGAGAATATCGTCGTCGTGCTCGGAAAGCCGCTCTATCAGTTTTTCTCGATAGGATTCAGCTTTGGCCAGCTCGTTGGTTCCTAATTCTTTATCCAGGAATGTGTCGCCAGCGCCTTCCTCAAAAACATAAGCTCTCAGTTGAATAATATCAATGACCCCAGCGAATGTATCTTCGGCTCCAATCGGCATTTGGATTACCACGGCATTGTTGCCCAGTTGCTGGTTGATCATTTTCACAACCCGATAAAAGTCAGCTCCGATTCGATCCATTTTGTTTACAAATGCGATTCTGGGAACTTTGTATCGGTCAGCCTGCCGCCATACAGTCTCTGACTGGGGCTGAACTCCTTCTACCGCGGAAAATATACCAATTGCTCCATCAAGTATCCTCAGTGACCGTTCTACCTCAGCTGTAAAGTCCACATGGCCGGGCGTATCGATAATATTAATAGCAAAATCGCGCCAATAGCAGGCGGTAGCAGCCGAAGTAATGGTGATACCTCGTTCTTGTTCCTGGGTCATCCAATCCATCGTGGCGGTGCCTTTGTCGACTTCCCCCATTCGATGGACTTTACCGGTATAGAATAAAATTCTTTCGGTAGTAGTGGTCTTCCCAGCATCAATATGGGCCATTATGCCTATGTTTCTGATGGAACTTAAATCAGCATTGTGAGCCATGGGACCACTCCTGAGTCTTACCAGCGATAATGAGCAAAGGCTTTGTTGGCTTCAGCCATTTTATGGGTATCTTCCTTTTTCTTAACTGAAGCGCCGGTACTGTTTGCGGCATCCATAATTTCCCCTGCCAAACGCTCGGCCATAGTTTTTTCACCCCGTTTACGGGTATAACCAACCAGCCAGCGAATAGCCAGAGTTTGTCTCCGGTCAGCTCTAACTTCAACCGGAACCTGATAATTAGCACCACCCACCCGGCGGGCTTTCACTTCCAGCAGGGGGGTTATATTTTTCATAGCCTCTTCAAAGACCTGCATGGGATTCTTGCCGGTTCTGTTTTCTATCCGTTCAAATGCCTCATAGCAGATTCTTTCCGCAAGACTTTTTTTACCATCCCACATAATCTGGTTTACCAGCTTGGTAAATATTTTGCTATTGTAAATGGGATCGGGCAAAACGTCTCTCTTGGGAACGGGCCCTTTTCTAGGCATAGCTTGACTCCCTTCTACTTCTTCTTAGGTCTCTTGGTACCGTATTTGGACCTTCCCTGGTTGCGTTTTTGGACTCCGGCGGCATCCAGGGTACCTCTAATGATATGGTACCTAACGCCGGGCAAATCCTTGACCCTGCCACCTCTGATCAGGACCACGGAGTGCTCCTGCAAATTATGTCCAATACCGGGGATATACGAGGTCACCTCAATACTATTCGTCAATCTCACCCTGGCAATTTTGCGCAGCGCCGAATTCGGCTTTTTGGGTGTGGTTGTATACACGCGGGTACATACCCCTCTTTTTTGCGGACAGCTTTTTAGGGCGGGTGCTGTAGATTTTTTTTCTTCTTCCTGGCGTCCTTTTCTAATCAGCTGGTTAATCGTTGGCATTTCTGCACCTCCTTCCCCTGGTAATTAATCTTTTAATAGTGCAACGGCAGCTGAACCAACCTCTATACCACAAGCGCGGCCAAGCTCAGCCATGGTCTCAATCATTTCCACCCCTACTTTATACTGCTGGCAAATTTCGACAAGAGGTTTGATGATATGATGTTCGGCATCCTTGGCCAGGTATACTCTGCTGGCTGCTCCCCTCATAACCGCCTTTTTGACCTGCTTGCTGCCAACAACCTTCTTACTGTTCTCGATCTCATCCAGCAACATTCCTGTTACCTCCTTCTGAACATAGAAGCGGTTTTGGGCCGGTTTGACTTGGTTAGTCGCACGCCTTAATATTTTAGCACCAAGGCATGCGACAGTCAAATTCTTTTATACAATTAAGAAATTTACTGGGAGTCGGCGATATCCTGGTTTTCTTCGACTCCAATGTTGCGATAAACCGAATAACCGGTTCCTGCCGGGATAAGTTTGCCGATTATGACATTTTCCTTAAGACCGATCAAATTATCAATCTTTCCTTTGATAGCTGCTTCTGTTAATACCTTGGTGGTTTCCTGGAACGACGCCGCGGATAGGAAAGAATCAGTATTTAAGGAAGCTTTAGTTATACCCAGCAACATGGGCGAACAGACTGATGGCAAGCCTCCCTCTTGGACTACTCGCAGGTTTTCTTCCTCAAAGAAAGACACATCGATAAAGGCTCCGGGCAGCATAGTGGTGTCTCCGGAATCTTCGATACGGACCTTCTTCAACATCTGGCGAATCATAATCTCAATATGCTTATCGCTGATATCTACGCCCTGAGAACGGTAAACCTTCTGGACTTCCTGCAGTATATATCTTTGTACCGCCTGCAAACCCTGGGTTTTGAGTATATCGTGAGGATTTAAAGGGCCTTCGGTAAGGGCATCCCCAATCTCCACCATGTCATTTGCTCTTACTTTAAGACGAGAACCGTAATGAACTGGATAAGCTGCAATTATTTCGTCATTTTCACCTAGTATCTCAACTTCGCGACGGCCCTTGTTCTCCCCAAAGCGTATTTTACCGGAAGCTTCAGCCACTACGGCCTGCCCCTTGGGTTTACGTACTTCAAATAGCTCCTCTACCCGTGGCAAACCGCGGGTGATATCCTCACCGGCAACACCTCCGGTATGGAAGGTACGCATGGTAAGCTGGGTGCCGGGTTCACCTATTGATTGGGCCGCCAGCGTACCCACCGCTTCACCAATTTCAACATCATATCCGGTAGCCAGATTGCGACCATAACATTTGGTGCAAACCCCATACTTAGTTTTACAGGTTAAGGTAGTCCTAATTTTGACCTTCTCAATTCCCAATCTCTCAATCAAATGACCTTTATCATCGTCTATCATCTCATTTTCTTCAACTAATACTTCACCAGTTTCCGGGTGGAGTATCGTATCGACTGATACACGTCCAATGATTCTTTGATTTAGGGGTTCTATCAATTGGGAGCCTTCCATAATCTTTTCTACCCAGATGCCTTCAACCGATTCGCAATCATCCTCCCGAACTATTACGTCCTGGGAAACGTCTACCAAGCGGCGGGTCAAATAACCGGAGTCAGCCGTACGGAGAGCGGTATCCGCCAATCCTTTGCGAGCCCCATGGGTGGAAATAAAGTATTCCAAAACGGTCAGCCCTTCGCGGAAGTTAGCCTTAATGGGCAGATCTATTATTTTGCCCGATGGATCAGCCATGAGTCCCCTCATTCCAGCTAGCTGGCGAATCTGCTGGAAATTACCGCGGGCACCCGAGGTGGCCATCATATAAACTGGATTGTCCTCGTCCAAGTGTTTCTTTAGCGCATCGGTAACATCGTCTGTGGCCTGGCTCCAAACCTCAACTACCTGGTTATGACGTTCATCTTCGTTAATCAAACCCACCTGGAAATCGTTCTCAATGGAATCGACGACTTTATCCGCTTCAGCCAATATTTCCGATTTCTCCGGTGGAGTTTCGAAATCGGTAACTCCTACGCTGATACCAGCGCGAGTGGAGTATTTATAACCCAGTCTCTTAATACCGTCCAGCATTTCAGCGGTCTTGGCATTTCCCTCCAACCGGTAGGCGTCATATACTACATTGCCTAATTTCTTCTTATCTATGACATCGTTATAGTATCCCATTGCTGCCGGGATAATTTCATTAAATATGGTCCGCCCTACTGAAGTTTCTACGGTTGCCATTCCATCCGGCTGGGGATCAGTGTGCTTCAGGGTGCCAATAGTCTTAGCCGGCATTTTCATCCTGACTTTAATCTTGTCGTGCAGACCTATCGCGTGCATCTCGTAAGCCATCTGGGCTTCAGCTGCTGAACTAAAAGCCCGTACCGGTTCTGCCTCAGCCAATACTTTGGGGTTCATATAAGTAAGGTAATAAATACCTATAACTATGTCCTGAGTAGGTGTACATACCGGTTTCCCGTCCTTGGGATTCAATATGTTATTGCTGGCTAACATCAGCAAGCGGCATTCCGCCTGTGCTTCCGCAGATAAGGGAACATGCACAGCCATCTGGTCACCATCGAAATCAGCATTATAAGCGGTGCATACCAGGGGGTGGAGTTGTAAAGCCCGGCCTTCTACCAGTACTGGTTCGAATGCTTGTATACCGAGTCGATGCAAGGTAGGAGCACGATTGAGCAGGACCGGGTGTTCCTTGATAACTCCATCTAAGATATCCCAGACCTCTTCGCGCCCTCTTTCTACCATCTTTTTAGCGCTCTTTATGTTGGAAGCTATCCCGCGGTCAACCAATTTCTTCATTACAAAAGGTTTAAACAGCTCCAAAGCCATCTCTTTCGGAAGGCCACATTGATGCATCTTTAACTGAGGACCGGCCACGATAACCGAACGACCGGAGTAGTCGACCCTCTTGCCTAGCAGGTTCTGGCGGAACCGTCCCTGTTTACCTTTTAACATATCACTCAGTGATTTCAGCGGGCGGTTGCCCGGTCCGGTAACCGGTCTGCCGCGCCGGCCATTATCAATTAGGGCATCAACCGCTTCCTGCAGCATACGTTTTTCATTGCGGACTATTATATCCGGTGCTCCCAGGTCTAATAAGCGTTTCAGACGGTTATTACGATTTATCACCCGTCTATATAGATCGTTCAAGTCAGAGGTGGCAAACCGTCCGCCATCTAATTGCACCATAGGACGCAATTCAGGTGGTATTACCGGTAGGACGTCCAGTATCATCCACTCGGGATTATTGGATGATAGCCGGAAAGACTCGGTAACCTCCAGCCTTTTAATAGCTCTTCCCTTACGCTGCCCGGTAGTGGTATTGACCTCCTCTTTCAATTCCTGGGACATTGTCTCCAGATCAACCTCGGCTAGCAGATCCTTAACTGCTTCAGCGCCGATCGAGGCGAAGAAATCATCGCCGTATCTTTCACGGTTTTCCCTGTATTCCCGTTCATTTAACAACTGCTTCTTCAGCAGAGGAGTGTCACCGGGATCAATAACGATGTAATTCACAAAATAGATTACTTTTTCCAGAACCTTCGGAGACATATCCAGCAACAAACCCATCCGGCTGGGTATACCCTTTAGATACCATATGTGACATACGGGGGCAGCCAGTTCTATATGCCCCATGCGCTCTCTTCTAACTTTGGAAGTAGTAACCTCCACCCCACAACGATCGCATACAATACCGCGATGCCTTACCCTCTTATATTTACCGCAGTGACATTCCCAATCTTTAACGGGACCAAATATTTTCTCGCAAAATAGGCCTTCTTTTTCAGGGCGCAGGGTTCTATAGTTAATAGTCTCAGGTTTTTTTACCTCTCCGCTGCTCCATGAGCGTATCTGTTCCGGAGAAGCCAAGGATATTTTGATTCGCTCAAAGTTGTTTATATCTGACAAGTCGTACTCTCCCTTCCAGAAGATATTGTATGCCGAGCTGCCTGTTCCCAAACGTACACGATGGGGGTGAGATTTTACTCCAGATCTTCCTCATCCAAGTCGCTGTCCTCTTCATCTGCTTCCTCCGGGACATTGTAATCATCGTTTTCGACCTGGTGCCCAAAGGCTTTGCCAACATTGCCTCCGGCGCTAAAAGCAACCTCAGGTAATTCCATTCCTAATTCTCGTGCTTTTTCCTGTTCGTTGATGTCGAGATCATCATCTCGGATCTGAATCTCCGAATTGTCTGCACCCAGCATTTTAATATCCAAAGCCAAACTCTGGAGTTCCTTTATCAATACCTTGAATCCCTCTGGGACACCCGGCTCGGGAATATTATCTCCCTTTACAATCGACTCATAGGTCTTCAGCCGCCCGACGACATCATCAGATTTTACAGTCAGAATTTCCTGGAGAGTATATGCGGCTCCATATGCTTCCAGAGCCCAAACTTCCATTTCTCCAAAACGCTGACCTCCAAACTGGGCTTTACCACCCAACGGCTGCTGGGTGACCAACGAGTAAGGTCCAATGGAGCGGGCATGGATTTTATCATCAACCAAGTGGGCCAATTTCAACATATACACATAGCCAACCGTAACCTCGTGGTCAAAGGGTTCCCCGGTGCGTCCATCCCGGAGGCGTGCCTTGCCATTCATCGGGATATTTGCTTTTAAGCGCAATTCATTTATGTCATCTTCGGCAGCCCCATCAAATATTGGTGTGGCTATTTTGAATCCAAGTTCTTTGGCCACCCAACCCATATGACACTCCAGAATTTGACCGATATTCATGCGGGAAGGAACTCCCAGCGGATTTAAAACGATCTGAACCGGGGTGCCATCATTAAGAAAAGGCATATCTTCTTCCGGCAATATCCTCGAGATTACACCCTTGTTGCCGTGACGGCCAGCCATTTTATCGCCTTCGGAAATTTTGCGTTTCTGGGCAATATAAACCCTTACCAAACGGTTTACACCAGGAGGCAGTTCATCCCCGTTTTCCCGCGAGAAACGTTTCACCGCCACAATCTTACCGGCCTCACCATGAGGAACCCGCAGAGAAGAATCTCTTACTTCACGGGCTTTCTCCCCGAATATAGCCCTTAGCAGGCGTTCCTCTGGAGTCAGTTCAGTCTCCCCTTTGGGGGTCACTTTGCCTACCAATATATCATCCGGTCTTACCTCAGCTCCCACCCGGATAACGCCTTGGTCATCCAGGTTTTTCAACATTTCCTCGGAAACATTAGGGATGTCCCGGGTAATCTCTTCCGGACCCAATTTAGTATCCCGCGCTTCACACTCATATTCCTCTATATGAATAGAAGTAAATACGTCTTCTTTGACTATTTTTTCGGAAATCAGAATAGCGTCCTCATAGTTATAGCCTTCCCAGGGCATAAATGCGACCAGCACGTTTCTGCCCAGAGCCAACTCACCGTTATCGGTACTAGGACCATCGGCTATAATTGTATCTGCCTCAATCCTCTCCCCTACCTTGACTATAGGCCGCTGGTTGTAACAGGTCCCTTGATTGGAACGCATGAACTTCAGTAAGGGGTAGGTTATAATTTCACCATCGTCTGTCGCTAGAACGATTCGCGAAGCACTAACCTTTTTCACTACCCCGGCCTTACGAGCAATTACCACCGCTCCTGAATCCTTGGCCGCCTTATATTCCAATCCCGTACCTACAATAGGGGACTCAGTCTTTATAACCGGGACCGCCTGCCTTTGCATGTTGGCTCCCATCAGGGCTCGGTTAGCATCGTCATTTTCCAGGAATGGTATCAGTGAAGTGGCCACGCTAAATACCTGTTTGGGAGACACGTCCATATAATCAACCTGATTCACGGGTAATTCCAGAATGTCTTCGAAATACCGGACTTCAACCCGGTCTTCCTTAAAATAACCTTTTTCATCAAGAGGGGCATTAGCCTGCGCTACATAGTACTCATCCTCTTCATCCGCAGTAAGGTAAACTATCTCGCTAGTAACCCGGCCGCCTTTCTTATCCACTTTACGGTAAGGGGTTTCGATAAAACCGAAATCATTTACCCTGCCAAAGGTGGCCAGCGAACCTATTAATCCGATGTTGGGACCTTCAGGGGTTTCTATCGGACATACTCGACCATAATGAGAATGGTGAACGTCACGGACCTGGAAACCTGCTCTTTCTCTGGTTAATCCACCTGGTCCCAATGCGCTCAACTTTCTCTTGTGAGTCAATTCGGCCAAAGGATTAGTCTGATCCATGAACTGAGACAATTGCGAACTGCCAAAAAACTCTTTAACCGCAGCGGTTATGGGTCTAATATTGATTAACACTTGTGGGGTCAAGGTTTCTACGTCGTGAATGCTCATCCGCTCACGGACGACCCGTTCCATGCGGACCAAGCCGGTACGAAACTGGTTTTGCAGTAATTCTCCTATTGACCGCAGCCGACGATTGCCCAAATGATCTATAACATCGGTTTTTCCTTCACCGTTAATGAGCTTAATAATATAGCCAATAGTTGCAGTGATATCCTCTATGGTCAGGTACCGAATATCTTCAGGGATATTGAGTCCCAGCTTTTTGTTCACTTTGTATCTGCCCACCACCGCCATATCATAACGCCGGGGGTCAAAGAACAGATTCTTGAGTAATTGCTGGGCAGCATCCTCTGTAGCCATCTCTCCTGGCCGCAAGCGGCGATAAAATTCTATTAGAGCTTCTTTTTTGTTAGTAGTGGTGTCTTTTTCCAGAGTCTTCTTTATGGCATCATCATTATATAGTTCCAAAATAGCTTCATTAGTTTCAAAACCGAGGCAACGAAGCAATACTGTCACAGGTATCTTTCTGGTCTTGTCGATCCTGGTGTAAATTACTCCAGCGCTATCCATTTCCAGTTCAAACCAGGCTCCGCGGTTAGGAATAACCGTTGCTCCAAATAGGGAATGACCAGCTAAGTCGAGTTTCTCGTTAAAATATACCCCAGGGGACTTAACCAATTGGCTGACAACTACCCTTTCAGCACCGTTAATTATGAAAGTCCCATTCTCGGTCATGAGAGGAAGATCACCCATATACACTTCGGATTCCTTGATTTCACCGTTTTCCTTATCGGTAAGTCTTACTTTCAATTTTAATGGTGCCTGGAAACTAACATCGCGCTCTTTGCATTCCAGAACTGAGTATTTGGGTTCACCGCGGGAATAGTCCACAAAGTCCAGTTCAAGGTTGCCACTGAAGTCGGAAATAGGAAAAACCTCTTGCAGGGCTGTGCGCAAACCTTCCTTTAAGAACCATTCATAAGAAGATAATTGAATTTGGATTAGATTGGGCAGCTCTATTACCTCTTTGATCTGAGAGTAAGTGAGCCTCTCGGTATTCCCATATTTTTCAATATGAGCCATCAAACCACCCCTTTACATAATTAGCCAACGTGTTAAAAGCGGGGCTAACCTAAAACCTCGCTTTTATAAAAATCTCTATATTACTTAGCCTGCAGCAGACTCTTCCAAAATAATATTTTGATGGCAATTATTAATGTTAGCATAGCCAATATTAGTAGTCAAGAACACCATCTGAATTTTCTTCCATTTTGTCCCTTGCTGCTGGCTTTACTTAGACTCACTCTTGTCAGGGTCATTATTTTTTGGAGGGATAGCGTAATAATCAGCTATGATTTGTTCGGCCTTTTTTAAGCGACGGAAGAAAATGATTCCTCCGATTATTAAACCTAAGGCAACGATTCCTATCCCTAGTACGAGTCCATCGATCCGGACGATTTTTAGCATTATTTCGTCATTCAGTATCTCTGCTCCCGGTGAAAAAGTCCAACTAGCTCTTAAGTCGTCGCGCTTATCGGCACTGCTTGCTAATACTAAGCCTGGCACTTGCATTGTGAGTTCCAGGTCATTGTTTTCGCTTATTTGCTGGAACCAATCCTTACTCGATCCAGGATCAGTTTTTATTTCGGTAAAACTATACAGTATATTTTTTTTCTCTTCTATTATAAAAGGCAGCCTGTCTTTATGGCTCTGATAGCTGACCCAATTGGGGATATCACGACGAAATACTTGTTGACCATCCTCCAAGCTGCTTTCCCATACCTGGTCGGTGGGAGTTGGTTTAAATTGTGCCGGAACACGCACCTCCTCCATTAGTTGCCCGTCTTCCATCCACTTGATCTGCCATTGGACCTGACTGGCGGCCTGACAAGGTAAGGCCAGGAAGAGTACCATCATCAGGCAGGTTAGGCATAAAATGTGCTTCCTCATTGTGATTTTCCCCTTTCTATCCCGCTTTATACCTCATAATATAATAAAAGCCCAGTGATTTCCAATAAAAAAGAGGAGTGTCCATAACACTCCTCTCGCTTAGCAGTATATATGAATTATTTAATTTCTACGCTGGCTCCGGCTTCTTCCAATTTAGCCTTGATGTCGTTGGCTTCTTCCTTGGTGATCTTCTCTTTAACGGGTTTGGGAGCCTCATCAACAAGAGCTTTGGCTTCCTTTAACCCTAGAGCTGTGAGTTCACGAACTACCTTAATTACGTTGATTTTCTTGTCGCCAGCCGATGTCAGGATTACGTCAAATTCTGTCTGTTCTTCGGCTGGAGCAGCAGCTGCGGCAGGGGCAGCGGCGGCAACGGCTACGGGGGCAGCGGCGCTAACACCAAAGGTTTCTTCCAATTCCTTAACCAATTCGGACAACTCTAAAACGGTAAGTCCTTTTACTATTTCGATAACTTCCTGTACTTTACTCATTATTAAATAACCTCCTATACTTTCTTCAAATTTAGATTAGATTAACTAGTCATGGATATAAAATCAGGCTATTTAGCCAGCTTGTTTTTGTTCCCGGATGCCATCCAATGCCCTCACCAAGCCGGTAAGGTTTGCATTCAGGACTCTTACGAAAGAGGTAATCGGCGCCTGCATGGTTCCTAATACCTGTGCTATAAGCACCTCGCGGGACGGCAGGTTAGCCAGATCCTTGACCCCATCCGCAGATAGATATTTGCCTTCCAGTATCCCCATCTTGATCTCTAATTGTTTATTGGTCCGAGCAAATTCGGTGATGATTTTAGCCGGTCCTACCGGATCCTCATTACTGAAAATGACAGCATTAGGTCCGATTACCTGAGCAGCAATATCATCATAACCCGACTGTTTAAGAGCAAAGCGGAACATGGTGTTTTTCAGCACCCGGTACTCAACCCCTGGAATCCGTAAGCTATTTCTTAATTGCGTGATTTGTTCCACAGTCAGACCGCGGTAGTCGGTACACACTACCAAAGTTGCAGCGTCCAGCTTCTGTTTGATCTCTTCCACTACTTGTTTCTTCTCTTCAATCTTAGCCATTCATATCTCACCCCCTTGGTTTATATTCTTCACACTTCATTAGTTGCTAAATGCTGTTTTACTAATGGGGAATCACCTCGGCATCCCATATAGGACCGCCATTTTTTTGTGCCGGCGGAATCTCATCATTATTAATAAAATTAATAAATAAACCTCTGCGCTTGAGCCACGCAGAGGTCTTTATACCATCCATCAAAATAGACGTCAGTATTTATGCTTATAAACCTCAGCGGGCAATCGAATTATTAAGGCTCTACGCCACCGGCTGTCTACAGTTTTAATCTTCAGTTTAATAAGAGTTTGTGATTATTTGTTGGCTGCGATCAGGATCAGGGGATTAATTTTGACCCCAGGTCCCATAGTAGAACAAATATTTACTGAGCGCATATACTGTCCTTTGGCTGCAGCTGGTTTAGCTTTGATCAAGGCTTCGGCAAAAGCATTCAAATTATCCTGCAGTTTTTCATCTTCAAAAGAAACCCTGCCAATAGGAACATGAACGATGGAAGTCTTGTCGACTCTGAATTCTATACGGCCAGCTTTTAGTTCCTTGATGGTGCGCTCAATGTCGAAAGTAACTGTTCCCGCTTTAGGATTAGGCATTAAACCCCGGGGCCCCAGTATCTTACCTAGCTTGCCAACTACCGCCATCATATCCGGAGTAGCCACTGCTACATCAAAATCGAACCAACCACCCTGGATTTTTTCGGCCATATCCTCAGCACCTACAAAGTCGGCTCCCGCTTGTTCTGCTTCTTTTACCTTTTCGCCTTTAGCAAATACAAGTACCTTAAGAGTTTTACCTGTGCCATGCGGCAGACTTACTGTTCCTCTAACTTGTTGGTCAGCGTGGCGCGGGTCCACACCCAGTTTAACATGGGCTTCAACCGTTTCATCAAATTTCGCGGCTGCCATCTCTTTCACCAGTTTGATAGCATCACCTGGTTCGTAGAGCTTGTTTTTCTCTATTTTAGCAACGGCCTGCTTGTACGCTTTTCCTCTTTTCACTTAAAATCCTCCTTGTGGTCAAACGGATTTATATCCTCCCACTATTATCGCTTACAAGTACTTTTGTTAATTGTATAATTTAATCAACAATCACCAAGCCCATACTACGGGCGGTTCCCTCGATCATTCTAACCGCTGCATCTATATCTGCCGCGTTGAGATCAGCTTTTTTCATTTCAGCAATTTCCACAAGTTTATCTCGGGTTATCTTGCCGACTTTCTTTTTATTATCCCCCGTGCCTTTTTCTATATTGGCTGCTTTTTTCAGCAGATCAGAAGCTGGGGGTGACTTGATCTCAAATGTAAATGAACGATCTTCATAAATGGTTATCTCTACTGGTACGATATATCCGGTTTGATTGGCGGTTTTTGCATTATATTCCTTACAAAAACCCATTATATTAACACCGTGTTGCCCGAGAGCAGGACCTACTGGCGGAGCCGGCGTTGCTTTGCCCGCCGCTATCTGCAGTTTGACCTTACCCTTAACCTTCTTGGCCACTTTCACACCTCCTTATATTTTATTTATTTGTTCATAGTCCAGCTCCACCGGGGTCTCCCGGCCGAACATGGAGATATTAACCCTTACTTTACCGCGATCTGGAAGAACCTCTTTGACAACTCCCTCGAAGTTCTCAAAGGGTCCGCTGTTAACGCGTATGTTTTCACCTATCTCCAGGTTAATAACCCGCGGCTTTTTGCCCATCAAACCCATTTGGGTGAGTATCTTGTTAATCTCGTCATCTCTCAAAGGGATAGGCTTGGTACCGCTGCCTACAAAACCTGTAACCCCAGGAGTATGATGGACCACATACCAGGAATCTTCATCCATAAGCATGTTAACCAGGACATATCCTGGGAATACTCTCCGAGTGGTTACTTTCTTCTTACCACCCTTATACTCGACTTCCTGCTCTTCTGGAATCAGCACCTGGAATATTTTATCCTGCATATTCATGGATTCAACCCGTTTGGTAAGATCCACTTTTATTTTGTTTTCATAGCCGGAATATGTATGCACAACATACCAATCACCTTTTTTCTCCGGCATTACTTGCTCGGAGTCGGGATTGATGTTTTCTGTGTCAATAACTTCCGCTTGATTTGATTGCTGTTCGGTGGTAATTAAAACCATCTCCTCTTTACGCAAAAACCTTGGTCAGCCTTTCCAATAAAAAGGAAAGACCGCTATCAAAAAGCCATAATATTAGTGCAATTATGGCAACCGAAAATAATACTACCCCGGTATAGGTAATCAATTGTACCCGCCCCGGCCAGTGGACCTTTTTCAACTCTGAGTAAACCCCGTTGAAATATGTCTTTATATTTTCGATCCAGTTCTTGACGTTGTCAGTGTTGCTAGTGGAGACGCTGTCCTTGGCCATTTAGTTCACTCCCCAGTTTACTTCGTCTCTCTGTGCACGGTATGAGCATTGCAAAATTTGCAGTGCTTTCTTACTTCCATTTTCTCAGTATTTTTCTTTTTATCCTTGGTAGTTCTGTAATTGCGCTGTTTACATTCTGTACATGCTAATGTAATTCCAACCCTCACCGCTTTACCTCCATCCTGTGCGCAAAAATACTACAATACTCTATCATATTGCATAGTTGCTGTCAAACGTTTGTAGCAGGGACTGGTTCCCAGTTTAGCTGTCGATGCTGGTAACAACTCCGGAGCCGACGGTCCTTCCACCTTCCCGAATTGCAAATCTCAGTCCTTCTTCTATCGCTATCGGCGTGATCAGGCTGATTGCCATCTGGATGTTATCCCCAGGCATTACCATCTCTACTCCTTCCGGCAGCTTGATTATCCCGGTTACGTCCGTGGTACGGAAATAGAACTGGGGACGATATCCGCTGAAGAACGGGGTGTGTCTGCCGCCTTCTTCTTTGGTTAATACGTATACCTCAGCGTTAAATTCGGTTAAAGGTTTGATGCTGCCCGGCTTGGCCAGTACCATTCCTCTTTCTACGTCCTTACGGTCCAAGCCTCTCAACAGGGTGCCTATATTGTCTCCCGCCTGGGCATAGTCCAAAAGTTTCCGGAACATTTCTACTCCGGTTACTATGTGCTTCCTTATTTCATCTCTCATTCCTATTATGGCTACTTCTTCTCCGACTTTTACCGTTCCTCTTTCTACTCTGCCGGTTACTACGGTGCCACGGCCGGTGATGGTAAATACGTCTTCGATCGGCATCAGGAAGGGCTTATCGGTGGCTCTCTGCGGTTCAGGAATGTATTCGTCTACCGCGTCCATCAACTGCCAGATGCGTCCGCACCATTCGCAGTCTCTGCTGCCACAGCCACAGGCCAGAGCTTTGGTCGCTGATCCCATTACTACCGGGATATCATCGCCCGGGAATTCATAGGTGCTCAGCAGTTCGCGGATTTCCATTTCTACTAGTTCAAGCAGTTCGTCATCGTCGACTAAGTCGATCTTATTCATAAACACTACCATGTAGTGTACCCCTACCTGTCTGGACAGCAAGATGTGTTCACGGGTCTGCGGCATGGGGCCGTCCGCGGCTGATACTACCAGGATCGATCCGTCCATCTGCGCTGCTCCGGTTATCATGTTCTTAATATAGTCAGCATGCCCCGGGCAGTCTACATGGGCATAATGTCTCTTCTCGGTCTGGTATTCTACGTGGGCGGTATTGATGGTTATTCCTCTTTCTCTCTCTTCCGGGGCTTTGTCTATTGCATCATAGCTCGTTGCTACTGCTCCACCCACTTTTGACAGTACCAGGGTGATCGCCGCAGTTAAACTCGTCTTGCCATGGTCTACGTGCCCTATGGTCCCTATGTTTAGATGCGGTTTCGTCCTTTCGTATTTCGCCTTTGCCATTCCTTTTCACCTTTCCTCTTCCTTATATTAGGGGTTTCTGCCAATGGTCGTACGTAAACATTCTACCCAAAACAACCGTATATTAAAAGGAGTGAGATCTATAATTCCCACTCCTTACCAGAAACATATGGTAGCGGCGAAGGGATTTGAACCCCTGACACTACGGGTATGAACCGTATGCTCTAGCCAGCTGAGCTACGCCGCCAGATGGAGCCCTTAACCGGACTTGAACCGGTGACCTCATCCTTACCAAGGATGCGCTCTGCCGACTGAGCTATAAGGGCAGTTGTTGGGTCAATCCGGTGAGGACTTTCCCGAGAAAACTGATTTTGCTGCCCCCGTGCATCCCTGGATATCATCAGTGCTTTTTAGGGATAGGATCAATGCTATGGGGACTACTATTATTAATTCCTGAACAGGAAGAATAATTATGGTTGCGGGAGCCGGACTTGAACCGACAACCTTCGGGTTATGAGCCCGACGAGCTACCAACTGCTCCATCCCGCGTCAAGTATGGTGGAGGGAGAAGGATTCGAACCTTCGAAAGCGTCGCTAACAGATTTACAG
>CAZOZX010000036.1:0-20357 GCA_964584415.1 uncultured Syntrophomonas sp. | reverse complement strand
ACTTTTCCTTTACCGCTGCAACCGATTACAAGATCTCGACTACGGTAGATATGCCGAAACTGTCCATGGACATGAAGCCGGCTGATGCCATCGCCCTGGCGATGAAAAAAGAAGAAGAAGCCATGAAGATGTATACTGGTCTGGCCAATGCCGCTACCGACACAGAGAAAAAGGCGCTCTTCATGAGCCTGGCCAATATGGAATCGGGCCATAAAGCCAAAATGGAAGACCTTTATACCCAGACTGCTTTCCCAGAGGTGTGGTAAAAGTCTAATTGTTAAAATGGAAAAATCCGCCTTATGGCGGATTTTTTTCGTATAATATTAATTTCAAACTGGTAGCCCTAGGGGGAATCGAACCCCCGTTTCCGCCTTGAGAGGGCGGCGTCCTGACCGCTAGACGATGGGGCCTAATGGCAGCCGGACAAGGATTCGAACCCTGGCGAACTGATCCAGAGTCAGTCGTGCTACCACTACACCATCCGGCTGCAACCGCTAATTGCTCGCGCAAAAGTTATTATAATACAGGGTTCAGGTATTGTCAAAAAATTTACTGGTATAGAACCGGGTTATTCAGGTCGTCTATATAATGGATAGCCTGCTCTATTCTCTCCCGGCAGATTTCTCGCCCCAGTAACTCCATTACCTCGAAAAGACCAGGAGTGTTGGTGCGTCCAGAAAGCGCCAATCGAATCGGATGAATCAATGCTGAAGCCTTGATCCCAATAATTTCAGCTTTAAGTCGGATTGATTCTTCCAATACCGGAGCAGCATAATTATCGGTTGCCTCTACAACCTCCAGTGCTGCTTTAAGCCTGTCTCGACTTCCGGATGGTATAAAATGCTTCTGTAAGCCCTTATCGTCATAACCATCGGGGGCCACAAAAAAATAGCTGGCTAAAGGCAAAATCTCGACCGTAGTTTTGGCGCGGGTGCGCACCAGATCTACAACCTTTTTGAAATATTCATGGTTGTCAGGGGACAGCCAACCCTTTTGCTCAGCTTCCGACTTGATAAGATCGACCACCCGATCAATGCTGGCAGCTGCCAAATACACTCCGTTCATCCAGGTTAACTTAGGTAGGTCATAAATAGCTGCTGAATGGGAAACCGATTGTAAAGAAAAGTTGTTTATCATTTCCTGCAAAGAATATATATCCACATCCTCTCCAGGGGACCAACCAAGCAAAACCAGGTAATTGATCAACGCTTCGGGCAGATAGCCTTGATCTCGGAAATCCTGGACCGAAGTAGCACCATGACGTTTGGATAGTTTACTGCGATCTGGAGCAAGTATCATTGATACATGGGCAAAATTGGGCAATGGCCATCCCAAAGCTTCGTAAACTTTAATTTGTTTAGGTGTATTGGATAAATGCTCTTCTGCTCTTATTACGTGACTTATGTTCATAGTGTAATCATCGACGGCAACCGCAAAATTATAGGTCGGCCAACCATCAGACTTAGCAATTATGAAGTCGTCCAATAATTCATTGTTAAATTGCACAGGCCCGCGAATAACATCATTGACGATTGTTGTTCCTTCCCGCTTGACCCTTAATCTGACTACAGGTTGTATTCCCAGGGCCATTTTATCTTCTATCTTTGTACTGCTTAAGTTACTGCAGTTGCCATCGTACAGATAATTAATTTTTTCTTGCTGAGCTATCTCCCGCTGGTGTTTGAGCTCCTCAGCTGAACAGAAACAATAATAAGCCTTGTCCTGCTCAATAAGTTGGTCAATGAATTGCTGGTATAGAGGTAATCTTTCACTCTGTCTATAAGGCCCAAATTCACCGCCTACTCCGGGACCTTCATCCCAGTCAATCCCCAGCCATTTTAAACCTTCAACGATTCCGGAAGCAGCATCAGCGGTAGAGCGCTGCAGGTCGGTATCCTCAAGTCTCAGCACCAACCGGCCTTTTTGGCTGCGGGCGAAAAGCCAGTTAAACAAAGCGGTCCTAGCCCCTCCGATATGTAACGAACCGGTAGGGCTGGGAGCGAATCTTACTCTGATATTATCCAAACTGTACTCACTCCTTACGGTAATATATTAGCTTAATCACACAGCCTGAACAAGAATGAACAAATGTCTGCTAACAGGATGGCTAATATAAACAGGCACCAAATGAATACAATTTTCATATATTAAAACTGGAGAGAAGCAGCAAAAACTTTGGAGGGCTTAACTTTGGGCAGAAAATGGGTCACTCTGTCATTTTTTATCATGGCGATACTTATGATTGTTCTGTGTTTATTGGCAGACCTGCGCTTAAAGGCTAGTATACTGGAAATAGCCAGGACCCAGGCACAGTTAAAAACTGTAGAAGTCATAAATGAAGCCGTAAATAACAATATTGTAGCCAATACAGATTATAAGGATATGGTCTATATTCATAAAGATGCCAATGGGCGAATAGTGATGATTCAAGCCAACACTGTAATAATTAATCAATTAATGGCTCGTACAGTCAATGAAGTTATCAAAAGCACACAGTCGCTTCAGGCCAGCACTATTGACGTGCGTTTAGGCCAGGTTACCGGTTCTATATTATTAATGGGCAGGGGTCCTGCATTTACCGTAAAGATTCTGCCAATTCGAAGAGTTAACGTTGAAGTAGAAAACAGATTTGATCAAGCGGGAATAAATCAAACCAGGCATGTCATCTCTTTCAAAATAGACACCTCCATAAAAATAGCGGTTCCACTTGTTAGCGAAGAACTTGAAGTCTCAACCACCATCCCCATTGCTGATACAGTGATTGTGGGGGATGTCCCTCAAACCTATGTGAATTTCTCCGGCAATATTGGTTCAGTGCCATTAGGTGTAAATAAATATTAATACGAGGGAAGGCAATTTTCAGACGGCCTTTTCATATATTGAGAATATACTGTGAACAGGAGTGATCACATGGTCAAGTTATCTGATCTTCGTACCAGGGAAGTAATAAATGTTTTGGATGGTAAAAAGCTGGGCAGTATTACTGACATAGAACTTGACATAGAACGTGGTCGGGTATTGGCGCTGGTGCTGCCTGGCCAGGGGAAAGGCTGGAGCGTTTTTGCAAAACGAGAAGAAATCGTAGTCTATTGGGATAAAATAGTACGTATCGGCAAGGATGTGATACTGGTAGAAGTGCCTACCTTTAGCGAAGTCGACAAACATTACCGGACACGTTATCTGGATGATGAAGATAAATATTAATTAATAGATGATGGTCTGTTGATTATCGGGTACTTATTGTTCATAATAGGGGCAGAACTGCACCAAGACCTTTTTTTAGCACATTAAACGCGTATTGAGGTGGAAAGGATGCTCTGCCCCTTTTGTCGTGCTATTGACAGTAAAGTAATTGACAGTCGGTCCAGTGAAGATGGAGCGGTGATTAGACGCCGGCGCGAATGTATAGCCTGCCAAAAGCGATTTACCACCTACGAAAGAATGGAGGAAAGACCGTTCTTAGTGGTAAAAAAGGACGGCAGACGAGAGCAATTTGATCGCAACAAAATACTCATGGGTATATTAAGGGCATGCGAAAAGAGGCCGGTTAGCTCTGAGACCATTGAAGAGACAGTGGATTCTATTGAAGCCCAGCTCCGCGATGATAATGATCGGGAAGTTAGCAGCATTGCCATCGGAGAAATAGTGATGGACAGATTGAGGGCCCTGGATGAGGTTGCTTATGTTCGTTTTGCCTCTGTATATCGCCAGTTCACTGACTTAAACAGTTTCATAAATGCCATTGACCAACTCAAGAGCAACTGATCGATAGTGTAAGTACCTATAAAGTTTAGATTTCTGTTTGCGTATCTAGCCATTCTGCCTTCAGAAGTTCAAGGGTCTGGTCTGCAAAACCCTCCGGTACTGCAACTTTTACCTCACCCAAAGGGCCTACTGCCAGTCCAAAAACAGATCCCAGCGGTTTGATAAGACGTACCGGTATACCAAAAGACTTGATAAGGCTTTCCATCAGGGCATCATCTGGTGGATTGACGGTGGCAATGACAACCCAGGCAGAATCGCATGGATCGTGCCCGCAGTTGGGACAAATGTCTTGTTCCGACAGTTCGCATTTACAATTGGGACATATCACCGGTTACACCTCCTTGCAAATATTTTACAAGAATAAGAGGACAAGAACAAATGGAGGATTGGAATCTCCAAACAAATGAAAAGATTGATTACATTACAGTACCCCAATGGAGATCCCAAGGGGTTGTACAAGCTTTTTCAATCCGGAAAGGCGGGGTTAGCCAGGGTATTTATGCATCCCTAAATATGGGGCTGCATGTTGGCGATCTGGAACAAAGGGTACTGGAGAATCGGATTAAATTGACGGAATCCTTTCAGGCAACTTTAGCCGATGTAGTCTGCTGTGAACAGGTACACGGGAGCGCAGTGAGGGTAGTTAATGGACTGGACAAGGGGAAAGGGGCACTTCGCCTAGATGAAGCGATTCCGGGATACGATGCAATGATAACTTCTAATCCGGGTATTTATTTAATGACATTCTATGCTGATTGCGTACCTGTTTATTATTTCGATCCAGTCCACCGGTCTATCGGGTTAGCACATTGCGGATGGAAAGGGACAATGGGCAAGATCGCCCAAAAGACATTGGAAGCCATGCAAACCAATTTCAACAGCGAAGCTTCACAGGTGCAGGTCTTCATAGGACCGGGAATTGGACCATGCTGTTTTGAAATAAAGCCGGATTTAGCGGCTAAAGTATATGAAGAGTTTTCTGGTCAAAGTGGTATAATTACCTCTAGTGATGACGGTCGTTTTACCTGGGATTTGCAGCGAACCAATGCTTTAGTATTGGAAGCCATGGGTGTCAAATCGAACAACATTATTATTTGCAGCTTATGTACTGCTTGTGAGCCGGATCTGTTTTTTTCATACAGGCGTGATGCTGGGGCAACTGGCCGAATGGCTGCCTTAATCGGATTAAAATACTAATAGCTTGGATTATTCACCAACACCTGGAGGTATAAAACTTGTCCCAACGAATGGAACGATTGGAACGAATGGATAAAAGAACAACTCTGATAAAAATCGCTTTGGTATCAGTAGCAGCACTGGCTTTAATAGGGATGTTGTATCGTTTAGGGTCCCAAGCTGTTATTTCTTTGCAGAAATTTAACCGCAGTATTCAAGTCGTGGAATATGGGACTATGGAAGACAAGCTGGCTGGGCAAGCCGCGGTGCTAAACAAAGAAGATCTTTTTATAGCCCAGGAACAAGGCCGCTTTGAAAACCTGGTGAAAGATAATGATAAGATCAGCAAGGGGACATTACTTGGGTATTATCTTGCCAGCCAGGGAAAAACACCCATACGAGCATCACAGGCGGGAGTTTTTGTGCGTACCACTGATGGTTTGGAAGAGGTCTTCCAGAACATTAATCTAGAGGCCGTTACACCAGAAGTCTTTCAATACAAGCCTACTACTATTTTTGCTGAAAAACCATTACAAGCTGGGCAACCCATATATAAAATAATAGATAGTCTGGTGCCGACCCGCCTTTTAGTCACTATGCCAGCCGACGATATAGATTTCGCAATCCAATCTAAACAGAGGGTTAAAGTACTATACAATGGGCAGCTGTTGGATAACGGTTATATATCTGATATGAAACCGGATTCTAAAAACCTGTTAATGGTTGTACAGCTGGATAACTTCAATGATAGTTTAATCAATCAACGTTACATCAAGGTTGAGATTTTATTTCGTTCGCAAGATGGTTTTCTTGTGCCTGATAAAGCCATTTTAGAAAAGGACGGGAAAAAAGGAGTATATTGCTCAATTGGCGAAATAACCAGATTTAAACCAGTGGAAATACTCCGACAAAAAGAAGGAATATCACTTGTGAATGGATTAGATAAAAATGACTTTATCGTAACTAATCCTACTGATAAAATATAGGTGGTCATGCAGAACATGGTAACAATGGGCAGCCGGCTTAATGATATAAATCTGCGAATTGAACGCGCCGCCAGAAAGACTGGAAGGAGCCGCCGAGATATTACATTGGTGGCAGTTACTAAAACAGTTGAGATAGAGACCATAGAGGAAGCCTTTAGTTTAGGAATCAGTGATTTTGGAGAGAACCGGGTTCAGGAATTAGTCCGGAAGAAAAACTCTTTGCCCGATGCCCGCTGGCATTTAATAGGAAGGTTACAGACCAATAAAGTCAAAGATGTTGTGGGCCGGGCCTGCCTCATTCATTCGTTGGATAGATGGCCATTAGCTGAAGAGATTAACAAACGCGGGCTAGCCCAAGCAATCGAAGTGCCGGTTTTAGTTCAGGTGAATATATCAGGGGAAACCAGTAAAACTGGTTTAGGTCCTAAGAATGTGGAAAGTTTCCTGGAGGCGATAGGCGAATTAAGGGCTCTCAGAGTCTTAGGACTTATGACAATAGCACCCGAAAATCCAGACACTGAGTCAAGTCGGCCGGTTTTCCGGGAGCTTGCATTGATTAGGAACCGAGTGAAGAAAAAGAATTTTACTAATGTTGATTTGCGATTTCTTTCCATGGGAATGTCCCAGGACTTCGAGGTAGCTATTGAAGAAGGTGCTGACATAGTACGAATAGGCAGTGCACTTTTCAAATAATTTAAGCGGATAAAAAGGGGGAGTATTGATGGGAGTAGTAGATAGTATGTGGAAATGGCTGGGAGTGCAGTCAGAAGTGGAAGAGGAATATGAATTCGAGCAACGGCCGTTGACCTTGGACAAGGAACCTCGCTCTGCTGCGAATGTAGTTTCCTTACATGCAGCCAGCAAAGGTATCAAAGTAATGGTATGTGAACCGGAACGCTTTGAAGAGGTACAAGCACTGGTTGACCATCTGAAAAACCGTAAACAGGTTATAGTGAATTTCGAAGCGACCCGTCCGGAAGTATCCCAAAAGATTATCGATTTTATTAGTGGAGCGGTATATGCTTTAGATGGACACAGTCAACAGCTGGGTCAGAACATTTTCTTGTTCGCACCGTCTATGGTTGAAATCAGTTCTGATAGTAAAAACGTTAGCCGTAAAAATGATTTCTTCCAATCCGATATTTTTGGAGGCAAAAGATAATGCCAGTTAAGATGGGGGTCATAGGCTGCGGCAAAATGGGATATGCCTTGATAAAGGGTATCAGTAACAGCCCGGGCTTTTACAGCGATATTTATATAAATGACATCGATAAAGAGCGGACCCTCCTGTTTGAAAAGGAATTCAGAGCCCAAGCAACTGCGCCGGATGAAGTGGTTGCTAAATCGGATATAATAATACTGGCGGTCAAACCAGCACAGGTTAAGAACGTATTGTCTGCAACTCGGGATCAATGGACGAGTGATAAACTATTGATCACCATCGCGGCTGGTATCAAGATCGCTTCTATTGAAAAAGAACTGACAGAAATTGTACGAGTAGTAAGAGTTATGCCCAACACACCATGTTTGATAGGAGAGGGTGTTTCTGCTATTGCTGCTGGTAGTGGCGCTACTCAAGCCGACCTTGAAATAGTACAGTCTATGCTAAGCAAAGTTGGCATTACAATTATTATTGATGAATCATATATGGATGCGATCACGGCAGTTTCAGGAAGCGGACCTGCTTATGCTTTCCTGATAGTCGAGGCAATGATGGACGCTTCACTTAATACCGGATTAAGCAGCGATATAAGCCGGCGCCTGGTTATACAGACCCTTAAAGGCAGTCTTGCCATGCTTGAGAATACCGGTGAGCATCCAGCTGTTTTGAAAGCCCAGGTCACATCGCCCGGTGGCACTACCATAGCCGGATTGAGGGAACTGGAAGCAGGTGGAATAAGAGAAGCGTTATTCGCTGCAATTGATAAAGCGCGACAGCGTTCCATTGAATTGGGCAGAGACTAATTATTAGGAGGAAACCTTTTTGAACCCGACAGCAATAGTTCAGGTAGTCAATATCGTATTTGAAGTACTTATTTGGCTAGTTATTATCCGCTGCATTCTCTCCTTCATACGTCATAATCCCTATCAACCATTGATACGGTTTGTATATGATGTAACCGAGCCGATTATGGCCCCTTTCCGCAAGCTGATTCCGGCCACTGGAGGGCTTGATTTCTCGCCTATAGTTGTGCTGTTGGTACTATCCTTAGTGCAAAGCATAATTATCCGGATTTTACTTTCTGTTTTATAAAATGAGAGATTAAGGAGTCTTCCATATGATGGGGCATCAATTGGAATTACTAGCTCCGGCTGGTAAAATGGAAGTTCTGCACAGTGTGATTAGAGCTGGTGCAGACGCCGTTTATTTAGGGGGCAAAAGATTCAATATGCGCGGGTTGCGCGCCGATTACAATTTCAGTGACGATGATTTGAAAGAGGCGGTGGCCTTTGTACACGAGCGTCGCCGTAAATTATATATTACCCTCAACAATCTGTATTATAGCAGCGAAATTGATGAAATAAGCGAATACCTTCTTTTTCTTAAGGATATAAACGTTGATGCTTTGATTGTACAAGACTTGGGGATTGTCACTCTGTGTAAAAATCTTAAAGTCGATATTCCTTTACATGCCAGTGTACAAATGGGCGTTGCCAATCTCGAGGCGGTAAAACTTTTAGGAGAGCAAGGTTTTACCAGAGCTATCCTTTCCAAAAACGTATCTCTGGCTGAGATTAAAGAAATAGCTTTAGGTACCGATTTGGGCATAGAATTCTTTGTCCATGGTGATCTGTGTATTTCTCATACGGGCCAATGTTATATGAGCAGCATAATGAGCGGCGAAGGTGGAAACCGCGGTAAATGCTGCAAACCATGTCGCTGGCAGTACCGGATGTTGGGTAAAGGCTCGGTGCCGGCTGACTATAAATACTATATGGCCCATAAGGATTTATGTTTATACCATTATCTGCCCCAGCTTATTGAGGCAGGTGTCAGTTCGTTTAAGGTGGAGGGGCGGATGCGCAGCGCCCGTTTCCTGGAATGGTTGGTTTCTACTTACCGCCGAGCTCTGGACCGCTATATTGATCAACCGGAAAATTATCAGACTGATAATAAGGAAATGAATAGCCTTCAAGAGAACCGAATCCGTGATTATACTACAGGTACTTTCTTTAATCCCCTAGATTGGAAAGTAATTGATTTTTCCGGAGAAAGAGAACCGGTCAAAAGTACGGCTGTGGTTTTACCGCAAATACAGCCAGAAGAAGATATTAAAAAGTCGATATCCGAACCAGCACCAGCCTGTATTCCCCAATTGACTGTTAAAGTGGGGGGATTGGACGCCTTGAAGGCTATCCAAATCCTTGGGGCGGATAACGTGATCATAGGCAGCGAGATTATCCGACAAAATGAACAGAATTGGACTTTAGCGGCAATTACAGAGGCTTCCAAAATAGTACAAAGCAGCTCTACTCGAATTTTTGTAGAGACGCCGCGGATTGTTAGTCAAAAAGACCTGCCCGCTATTGTTAACCTGAAATATAGGTTAGAAGGATGCGGCATTAACGGTATTATTGTTAATGATTTAGGAAGTCTCAAGGTTTTCCGTGATTCTGGTTGGGATGTCTGGGCAGGTTATGGGCTGAACATCTGCAATCACACTGCTGCCTCATTTCTGTTTGAACAGGGAACGACCAGGATTACCGCATCGCTGGAAATGAACCAGGAGCACATCAAAGATATGCTCGAAAACGGCACCCCCTCTGAAATCCTGGTACAGGGACCACTACCGTGTATGATAAGCGATTATTGTGCCGTTCGCGGAATCCAGGCCGATCGTGATTCGGAGTGCCAGTGTTACTGCGAACAGGATCCATACTATCTGATGGATAGAGAAGGGCAAAAATATCGTATAGTCAGTGATGATCAATGCCGTACTTATTTATATGCTCCTTATGATCTTTGCCTGTTGGCGTTCTTGCCGCAGCTGGCTGCGCTGGGAACAAAATCCCTGCGGATTGATGGCCATTTCTATGACCCGGATACTTTGAAGCAAATAATAACTATTTATAAAGAGGCGTTGAGTCAACTAAAAGCTGGGGTTTGGCAGCCCCAGCGGAATTTGGCGCATATATCTGGTTTATTACCGGATGGACTAACTTATGGAGCTTTTGCTGGCCGATGAAGCACAATTCGCAATCAACTGCATTATAGGAGGGTGAGAATTGATAACAGGAATGGAAATTAGGAATCATCATTTTTCTAAGTCCTTCTTAGGTTATAGGGAAGAAGAGGTTAAGGAGTTTATCCAGCAGGTGGCCCAAGATTATGAAACACTCTACAGCGAGAATTCTCAGCTCAAGGAGAGTATCCAAAAGCAATTATTTGAGCTGGACAAATACCGCAAGATTGAAGGAACTATGAATAACAGTCTGATATTGGCTCAACAGACGGCTGAGGAATTGAAAGTAAATGCCCGCCAGGAAGCCAATAAGATTCTGGAAGATCTAAAGCGGTCCATTGCAGAAATGGCAGCCTCATATCAGGAAATGGTGAAGCACCTGAACGTGTGCACCCTGGAACTCAAATCTCAGTTAAACGTTGAATTGGAACTGCTGGAGCATAATCTGACAAAGAACGAAGAAATGGCGTCATTTTTTACCAAGCCAGATATTCAGGATTTGCTTAATAGAGTAAGCAATCTAAAATTAGACGAGGCGCAGTAGTGCTTAATATAAATGAGACTCAAACAGGGCTGCGCCTGGAGATAAAAGTGCAACCCAGATCGTCACGCAATCAGGTAGTCGGTGAACAAGATGGAGCGCTGAAGATAAAGTTAACTGCCCCCCCGGTTGATGGCGAGGCCAACGCCGCTTTGGTCGAATTTTTGGCAGCTTATCTAAAAGTGCCCCGAAGGGATATAACCTTGTTGAAGGGTGACGCCTCGCGCCAGAAGATCATCGAAATCAGTGGTCTTAGCGCTTCCCAACTACTGTCCCGTCTAGGATTCTAGCCTTTCTTCTTGAAAACTATTGCCAACTGCATCGCTAACAGAATCAAGCCTGCTCCGACCATAGCCTGTTTCGAGAGCCTTTCCCCAGCCCATATATAGCCGGCCAGGGCTGCAAATACAGGTTCCGAAGCCAGGACTATCGCGAAATCGGTTGGGGTGCTGAATTGCTGCAGATGGTTTTGAGCCAGGAAAGCAATAGCGGTAGCAAATACTGCTGTTACTATGATCGCAAACATAGCATTATAGGTTAGCCTGATTGGAAGGGGTTCAAATGTAAGACCTATCAGCAGGCAAATCAATCCTACAAAGAGCACCTGGACACTGGTAATGGCTACTGCATTATGCTGATGCGAATACATGTCTACATAAATAATATGTAAGGCAAAGCCGAAGGCTCCAATTAACACCAGGAAATCGCCCCTTGCCAGGTTAAATGTACCCCAGGGAACAGACAGCAGAAAAAGTCCGATAGCAGCTAATAGAACTATAATTATAGTTTTGGCGGAAGGTTTTTTGCGGTGCAGCAGGGCATAGATAATAGGCACCAAAACTACTGAAACACCGGTTATAAAACCTGCATTGGATGAAGTTGTATATCGCAGACCTAAGGTTTGAAAAGCATAGCCAATCAGTAAAAACACACCTATAAGGGAACCGACCTTAAATGTAGAAAACCTAATTCTAAATACATCCCGGTGTGATAAAGCAGTTAAAACCAGAAATGCCAGAGTAAATCGGATACCGACAAAGAGAAAGGTCCCGATATCAGCCAGGGCGTTTTTGACCACCACGAAAGTAGCTCCCCAAATAAATGAAACCACCAACATGGATAGATCAGCGCGCGTGCGCATACTCAGTTTTTTCACCATGTTATGAAGACCTCTATAATTAGAATCGGAAACTGCTTAGAAATATACATTATCAATAAACATATATAAATTCAAGTTACACCAAATGATACTGAAGCAGACAAAATGACTCTTAATTTATTCGCAATTTGCCATATTCGATTGTTATTGTTGATTCAATTATTGACCGCTATAATATAGAGAACAATACAAAATACATAAAAAGGAGTGAGTTTATTGAAGAAAGGTCTCAAGCTGGTTCTCGTATGTTTGTTGATGATGGGCCTGGTATTCTCGGCAGTGGGCTGCGGGCAAAAGACTGCCACCAACGATACCGGTACTCAGACCCCAACGGTCAAACCAAAGCTGGTAGTAGGTTCTGAAACCACCTATCCCCCCATGGAGTTCACTAAGGATGGACAATACGTAGGTTTCGACATGGACCTGATCAGGGCAATCGGCGAAGCGGAAGGCTTCGATGTCCAGATTCAGACCATGGGATTTGACTCTTTGATTCCTGGAGTACAAGCTGGTACGGTGGACTGTATTGTCTCCTCAATCACCATTACCGAAGATCGTGCTAAAGTGGTTGACTTCAGTAATCCGTATTTCACGGCTGGTCTTATCATTGCCGTTGCCAAAGACAACACAACCATTAACTCGTTGGCAGACCTGAAGGGTAAAAAGCTGGCAGCAGAGGTAGGCACCACTGGGCTCGCGGCTTCGAAGCAAATTCAGGCTCAAGATCCTAAGACTTCTGTAAAAGTATTCGACTCCGTAGGCGAAGCTTTCATGGAGTTGGAAAAAGGCGGAGCTGATGCAGTTATTAATGACATGCCGATTACATCCTATTATATTGATACCACTGGCAAAGATAAGGTTAAGATGGTTGGGGAGGTATTCCAGGCAACTGATAATTATGGTATCGGCGTTAAAAAGGGCAACACCGCTTTGCTGAACAAGATTAACGATGGTTTGGCCAAGGTAAAAGCAAGCGGTAAATATGATGAAATTTATAAGAAATGGTTCGGTGATAAGAAATAGGCCCTAATTTCTATGACAGGCGAAAAGCGCGAGGTTCGGTCTCGCGCTTTTAGCTTGTTTGCTTAAATGGGGAGGGAAACCTGATATGATGCATTGGTCGGCGTCCTTCATTTTTGGTAACGTTCTGGTAGATTATCTGCAGTCTATAAATGGGGTGGAAGTTGTTTCCACGCATATGGTATATTTGCTTGAAGGTGCCCTGCTCACGATTGAAATCACGGTGCTCTCAGTTCTGTTCGGATTAATTTTAGGATTAATTGCCGGTCTCTCCAAGCTTTCCAAAAACTCGGTTTTGTTCACTGTGGCCACTGCGTATATAGATTTTTTCCGAGGCACACCTCTATTTGTACAGATACTCCTACTGTACTTTGGTATATTACCTTTGTTCATGGATGCTGGTCCATTTTTAGCTGCCGTAATTGCATGTTCGCTTAATTGCGGCGCCTATACCGCGGAAATCGTAAGGGCTGGAATACAGGCAGTCGACCGGGGACAAATGGAAGCGGCCCGTTCTCTAGGCATGAACACCCGGCAAGCGATGTCCTATGTGATCCTGCCGCAAGCCTTTAAAATAGTTATTCCCCCCTTGCTTAATGAGTTTATAGCGGTTTTAAAGGATACCTCCCTGGTCGCCACTATATCTGCGGAGGAACTGACTTTAAGAGGTAAACTGCTATATTCAACCTACTATGAAGCTGCCTGGATTTGGGGTACGGTTGCTATTATCTATTTTATAATGACCAAAACCTTTGCCTTGATCGGTGATTACATCGAGAGGAGGTTAGCAACCGAGTGATTCAAATCGTTGATGTACATAAAAGTTTTGGCAATCTGGAAGTACTAAAAGGAATAACCTGCCGGATTGCACCGCGGGAGGTAGTATGTGTTATCGGACCCAGCGGTTCTGGTAAAAGCACTCTGCTGCGGTGTGTCAATCAGTTGGAACCGGTCCAGTCGGGGCAGATATTTATTGATGGTCAGGAGATAACCTCGGCTCATACAGATATTAATAAAGTGAGACAGCAGGTAGGGATGGTATTTCAGTTGTTTAACCTGTTCCCGCATAAGAATACCGTCGAAAATATTACCTTAGCTCCAATAAAGATTAAGGGGTTACCGGTTAAAGAAGCTGAAGATATTGCCTATGAATTGCTGCGTAAAGTGGGTTTAACCGACAAGGCCAAGGTGTTTCCCGCTCAGTTATCAGGGGGACAGAAGCAGCGGGTAGCAATAGCCCGGGCTCTGGCCATGAAGCCCAAAGTTATGCTTTTTGATGAGCCGACATCGGCCCTGGACCCGGAAATGGTTGGCGAGGTACTTGAAGTAATGAAAGATCTTGCCCATGAAGGGATGACCATGATGGTAGTAACCCACGAAATGGGTTTTGCCCGTGAAGTAGGGCATAGGGTTCTGTTTATGGACGAGGGGGTAATAGTTGAAGAGGGATTGCCGGCCCAGATTTTTGACAATCCGCATAACGTGCGAACCCAATCGTTCCTCAGCAAGGTTTTGTAACAAAGGCCAGGCAAGCATGTCTGGCCTACTAATTATTTGGAGTGGACATACAGTTTGGCTGCTGACAACAAGAAACGAGCTAAAGATATACTGCGCCTACTGCAGCAAGAATATCCTGATGCTGGGACCATGCTGAAATTTAACAGTATTTTTGAGCTGTTGGTAGCGGTTGTGTTATCAGCCCAAAGTACAGATTTGCAAGTCAACCGTGTGACCAAAGATTTATTTGCCAGATTAAAAACTCCCCAGGATTTTGCTGATATTGATCTAAACGAACTTGAAGAAGCAATTCGTGGGGTCGGCTTACATAAAGCTAAAGCACACAGTATTCAGAATATATCTCGTATATTAATCACAGAATATCAAGGCATGGTTCCGAATAGTTTTGAAGATCTGCTCAGACTGCCTGGAATTGGCAGAAAAACCGCTAATGTGATGATGTCGGTAGGCTTTAACCAGCCTGGACTTGGGGTTGATACTCATGTCCACCGCGTCAGTAATCGGTTAGGTTTGGTAAAGGAACAATATCCCGATAAAACAGAATTAGCACTGAAATCAATTATTCCTATTAACTGCTGGAGCCGGGCCCATCATTTGCTGATATTTCATGGCCGCCGGATTTGTACTGCCAGAAAGCCAAAGTGCGCAGAATGTGTCCTGAACCAGCTATGCGCTAAGATTTTGTAATAATAATTTTGGTTTGGGAAGTTGATCTTTGAATATATAAATTTAGCTAGCCTGTAAAACTATACGGTATACCTATCTGCCGCAGTTGTTATATAAAGGGCATATATGCTAAAATGTATTACGTTTTTAGGCACAATATCACCTTTCGTCCTCGAGACGAGAGGTCTTTTATTAATATAATCATAAATAAACTGGTAAGGTGGTAATGAAATGGCAAAAGGCAAATACGATGGTACTATCAATCTACCGCAGACTGAATTTCCTATGCGGGCTAATCTCCCCAAAAAGGAACCGGAAATTCTAAAGTTCTGGCAGGATATTGATGTATATCGGTTAGTACAGAATAAAAATCAGCATCGGGAAAAATTCATTCTTCATGATGGCCCTCCGTACGCAAATGGGGATATACACCTGGGCCATACGCTTAATAAAGTACTAAAGGATATGATAGTCAAACATCGCTCCATGGCTGGCTTCGATGCGCCATATGTACCTGGTTGGGATACTCATGGTTTACCGATTGAACAGCAGGCTATCAAAAACCTGGTTATCGACCGGCATAAAACTGATGTTATTGAATTTCGCCGTTTTTGCCGCGATTATGCTCTAAAGTATGTTGATATTCAAAGAGATGAATTCCAGCGTTTGGGGGTAAGGGGCGATTGGAACAATCCCTATCTGACCTTGAAACCAGAATTCGAGGGAATCCAAATTAAAGTATTTGGAGATATGGCCAATAAGGGCTATATCTATAAAGGTCTCAAACCAGTCTACTGGTGCGCTGATTGCGAAACTGCTTTGGCCGAGGCAGAAATTGAATATCACGATAAGGTATCCCCATCTATCTACGTGAAATTCCCAGTGGTTCAAGGCAAGGGAATAGTTCCAGAAGGTTCTTTCGTAATTATTTGGACCACCACTCCGTGGACACTCCCAGCCAATACGGCTGTTTGTCTGCACCCGGAATTCACTTATTTATTGGTTGCGGTTAACGGCGAAAAATATGTAATAGCGCAAGGTTTACTGGAGACTGTTGCCCAAGAGCTTGGCTGGAGCAATTACGAAGTTGAGGCAGAATTTAAAGGTGAACAATTAGAGAGGATAGTGTTACGCCATCCCTTCATTGATCGTGATTCATTAGCAATTCTCGGTGAACATGTTACACTTGAGGCCGGTACCGGCTGTGTCCACACTGCCCCTGGTCACGGTGAAGACGATTTTTATGTAGGTAAGATTTATGATCTCGATGTAATATCTCCCGTGGATGACCAGGGGAAATTCACTGATGTAGCGGGCAAATTTGCAGGCCTTTATGTACATAAGGCCAATCAGCAAATAATCGAAGAATTGGTACAGCGGGGGATGTTGCTGAAATCCAGTAATTACTCACATCAATACCCACACTGTTGGAGATGTAAGAATCCTATTGTCTATAGAGCTACCAACCAATGGTTTGCATCGATCGATGGTTTTCGCCAGCAAGCCCTGGAGGCTATTGATAGTGTACGCTGGATACCATCCTGGGGCAGGGAGCGAATCTATAATATGGTCCGAGACCGGGGCGACTGGTGTATTTCCAGGCAGCGCACCTGGGGCGTTCCCATCCCAATATTTTATTGTGCAGAATGCGGTGAAACTATCATAAGTCCCGAAACCATCAACCATGTCAGTGAACTCTTCACTCAATATGGTTCTGATATCTGGTTTGAAAAAACTGCCCAGGACCTGTTGCCGACTGACTTTGTCTGTCCGGCGTGCGGCAGCCGGGAATTCACCAAAGAAACAGATATTATGGATGTTTGGTTTGATTCTGGCTCCAGTCATGTAGCGGTTCTGGAAACCTACCCGGAATTAAGATGGCCGGCAGATATGTACCTTGAAGGAAGTGACCAACATCGCGGTTGGTTCAACTCGTCCCTATCAACCTCCGTTGCCATCAGAGGAGTTGCGCCCTATCGGCAGGTACTCACCCATGGTTTCATCGTCGATGAAAAGGGCTATAAGATGTCTAAATCCAGTGGGAATGTTATAGATCCACTGGTTATGATCGAGGAATTGGGAGCCGACATTTTAAGGCTTTGGGTAGCCTCAGCGGATTACCGTAATGATATAAGCGTTTCCCAAAACATTATTAAACAATCCAGTGAAGCGTATAGAAAAATTCGAAATACGTGCCGGTTTATTCTTGGCAATTTGTATGATTTCAATCCCGACAAAGACGCTGTTGCCTATGAGCATCTGACCGATTTAGATAAATGGGCTTTAATGAAAATGGATAGACTAATTCGCCGGGTGTCTAAAGCCTTTGATGATTATGAGTTTCATGTGGTGTTTCATGCGGTCCACAATTTCTGTACTGTAGATCTGAGTAACATCTATTTCGACATATTGAAAGACAAACTATACTGTAACCGGGCTGAAGATCCGGAGAGACGTTCTGCCCAAACCGTACTGTATCAGCTGATCAACAATCTGGTTGCGATTTTGTCACCGATCCTGGCGTTTACCAGCGAAGAGATCTGGAGTTATCTGAAAAAGGATGGAATGCCCGCCAGTGTCCAACTACTCGAATGGCCGGAAACCAATGACAGTTATATTGATGAGACCCTGGAAGCGAGAATAGACCAGATCCTTAACTTGCGTGAAGTAGTTACCAAGGCACTTGAAGAAGCCCGGACGCAAAAAACTATTGGACATTCCTTAGGGGCCAAGGTGATGATTTATGCCGATCAGGATTGGCTGCAGGTATTATCCAATACCATGCAATTGGAGAAGATGCTGATTGTGTCCCAAGTGGAGGTAAAGGAGTCGGAGACTCGTGATAGTGACGCGGTTGCTCTTGAAGGAGTATCTGGAGTATGGGTTAAAGTGCAATCTGCCGATGGGGAAAAATGTGAACGCTGCTGGATCATTGATTTAACCGTGGGAAATGACAGCCAGCATCCCACATTATGTAATAGATGTGCCGCGGTGGTCAAAACATTGGAGGGATAACATGGTTAAAAGCGAAGAAGGCAACAGGATCATAATAACCGTACTGGGGCATGATCGGGTCGGCATAATAGCTGGAATTGCCACCATATTAGCTGATGCTCGTATTAATATCCTGGATATCAACCAAACCATTATACAAGGCTTTTTCACAATGGTAATGGTCGCGGATATAACCGACAGCAATATAGACATTGCCAGGCTTCGTGATATTCTTAACCAAAAAGGTGAGGAAATGGGGTTGCAGATAACTGTTCAGCACGAAGATATTTTCAATTTTATGCACCGCATATAAAAAAGGGAAGGGGGATCCAAGTGGGTCCCCTTTACTGTTTATTTGTCCGATTATAGAATCTTAAAGGAGGAGGCGGGGAAATGCCGTTCTCGATCAGTAAAGATGAAGTACTCGAAACGGTTACAATGCTGGCCACTGAGAACCTGGATATCAGAACCATTACCATGGGCATCAACATTATGGATTGCCGGGGTGAAGATGGTGAGGAGACTGGACGCCGAGTCTATGATAAAATCGTCAAATATGCCTCTAACTTGGTAAAAGTAGGCAATGATATTGAAAAAGAGTACGGAATACCTATTATTAATAAACGCATATCAATAACTCCAGTAGCAATAATAGGAAATGGGTTTTTACCCACGGATATGGTGACGATAGGGCGCCATCTGGACCGAGCAGCTATGGAGGTGGGGGTAAACTTCCTTGGGGGATTTTCTGCCCTGGTTCATAAGGGCTTCAGCAAAGGAGACCTGGCGTTAATTGAGTCAATTCCGGAGACTTTAGCTACCACCGAAAGGGTATGTTCATCTGTAAATGTGGGAACCACCAGATCAGGCATAAATATGGATGCTGTTTCTCGAATGGGGGAGATAATCAAAGCCACGGCCAATCTGACGGCAGATCGTGACGGTCTGGGTTGTGCCAAACTGGTTGTATTCTGCAATGCTGTTGAAGATAATCCCTTTATGGCAGGTGCATTTCATGGAGTAGGTGAACCGGAATCGGTATTAAACATAGGTATAAGTGGACCAGGTGTGGTACTGGGTGCGGTTAAGAAGCACCCAACTGCTGATTTGGGTGAACTAGCCAATATAATCAAGAATACCGCCTTTAAAATTACCCGTACTGGAGAGATGGTGGCTCGTATAGCATCTCAACGTCTTAATGTTCCTTTCGGCATTATTGACCTTTCCTTGGCACCGACTCCAGCCATTGGAGATAGCGTAGCTGATATATTAGAATCAATGGGTTTGGAAAAAGTCGGGGCTCATGGTTCGACTGCTGCTCTGGCTATGCTCAATGATGCGGTTAAGAAAGGTGGAGCTATGGCATCCTCGTATGTTGGGGGATTATCAGGAGCATTTATCCCGGTCAGCGAGGACCAGGGGATGATCAATGCGGTTAAGGATGGCGCTCTGAATATTGAGAAACTGGAAGCCATGACTTGTGTTTGTTCGGTAGGACTGGATATGATAGCAATTCCAGGCGATACTCCGGCCGAAATAATCTCGGCGATAATTGCAGATGAGGCAGCAATTGGCATGATAAATCGCAAAACAACTGCAGTTAGAATTATACCGGCACCCGGCAAAAATGTGGGTGATATGGTTCAGTTCGGGGGATTGCTGGGGCATGCTCCTGTAATGAAAGTGAACCTCAGTTCCCCGGCTGGCTTTATAAAAAGGCAGGGCAGGATACCGGCCCCGATCCATTCCTTGACCAATTAATATAATGTATCGAAAAAATTGATACCTGGCATAATAATACCAGGGGTTTGGTGTTAAGATGGATGAAAAACCAGAAACCAAAGATATTACTAGTTTTATGAACAATATATCCGATAGACTGGATAAGTTGTCAGTCTCTATAGAAAAGACCGGTATTGCTGAATATGTCGATATGATACACAATCCCCGCAGGCTCCTTTTTATTAACTTTTGGACGGGAGTGGTGCGCGGTTTTGGCATGGCAATAGGCTTCACCCTTCTGGCGGCGTTAGTGATTTATATATTGCAGAAGCTGTTATTGATCAACATGCCCCTGATAGGTGATTTTATAGCCGAAATAATCAACATCGTACAGAATAAGCTATATACAGATGTAATAACACACACGAAGATATGAGGTGTAGTGGTATGGAAAGACAAGAAATACTAATGTCCAAAAAGCATGAGCTGGAACAACTAATCAGGAACAATGAGGAAATCTATAACCAGGCTTTGCGCTGGAGTGGAGCTTTGCCCGCCAATATGATCGACCCCTCTGATCTTGCAGCCCACCTCCAGGTACTTAATATTGAATTAGATCGGATAAA
>CAZOZX010000035.1:0-20450 GCA_964584415.1 uncultured Syntrophomonas sp. | reverse complement strand
TGCCGGATGCGGCACGAAGAAGCTGCTCTTTTTGTACGGTCAGCTTAATACTGCCGATTTGCACCACAACTTCTCCCTGAGTATTAGGGCCCTCCAAAACCTGACCTGACTGATTTACGCTGCGTACCAGTACAAAGTCTCCCGGACCTATGTCGTCATCCCCCGGTTTGTTATCCTGATTTGGAATATGCCCTGACATATTCTTTATTTTGCGGCTTTTCTCATCCAACTCATGCCATTTGGGTGGTTTCTCCTTTTGCTTAATCAGCAGCTTCAGTTCATCGATAGCTTCATTTGCCTCTCGCTTCATTTGGCGAACGTATTGGTCAGCTTCCTGTTTTGCTTTTTCCCAAATTGCATCTCGTTCCAAGTAAAAATTGCCCCTCTCTTTTTCTAGGGCTTGAGTGTCTTTATGCAATTGCTGCCGGGCCGTTTCTAATTCACGGTTACCGGTTTCAAACATATAACGGCTTTCTTTCAATTGTCTGATCATGTTGCTGATTTCAACATCACGCTCAGGTACAAATTCTTTGGCTTTGTTAACCAAGGATGTCTTTAAACCAAGCCGGGATGCAATTTCAAAAGCGTTACTCTGGCCCGGTGTGCCAATTGTCAACTCGTAAGTTGGAACCAAGGTGAACGGGTCAAATTCGACACATGCATTTTCTACCCGGTCATTTTGATATGCAAAAGTCTTTAATTCGCTCTGGTGAGTAGTAACAACCACTCTTGAATTCTTTTCTTTTAAGTCACTTAATATTGCCCTTGCCAGTGCTGCTCCTTCTACTGGATCTGTGCCCGCTCCCAGTTCATCCAACAGTACCAGGGTATGATCATTAGCCTCTCCTAAAATATGAACTATATTTTTCATATGGGAAGAAAATGTACTTAGCGATTGTTCTATACTCTGTTCGTCGCCAATATCCGCAAAGATCTTTTGAAAAATCGATATAAGGCTTTTCTCCCGGGCAGGTATATAGAGTCCGCTCATAGCCATTAATGTCAACAGTCCGATTGTTTTTAATACCACCGTTTTGCCGCCAGTATTAGGACCTGTTATCACCAGTACATCAAAATTGTTGCCCAGGTTAACATTTATCGGTACCGCTTTGTCGCCCAACAGCGGATGCTTGGCCCGACTGATTTCCAATCGCCCCTGATCATTGACCTCGGGGCGAAATGCATCCATGTCATAGGCTAAAAAAGCCTTAGCGAATAATAGATCCAGTTGGCTCAATAGCTCGTAATTCCGGCCCAAATCAGTACTAACCGTGGCAACTGATGAACTAAGAAGCCGTAAAATGCGTTCTTCTTCCCTTTTTTCTTCAATCTGTAGGCTGCGGATTTTGTTATTCAGCTCAACAACTGCCAATGGCTCAATAAATAAAGTAGCTCCGCTGGCTGATTCATCGTGTACTATTCCTTTTACTTCATGGCGGTATTCTTGCTTTACCGGTACTACATAACGACCAGCCCGCTCGGTGATTAAAGCATCCTGCAGCAATGACTGATTGTTTCCAGAACGAATGAAACTCTGCAGGTAATCCCTAATCCGGTAACGAGAGGCCTCAATCTGTCTTCGTATGCTTTTAAGTTCAGAAGAGGCATCGTCGCGAATATTTCCATCTTCATCGATAGCCGCTTGAATTTGTTTTTCTAAATCAGGATAATTTGCGATTTGTCCAGCAACCGCTTGCAGCCTGGGGCCTTTGGAACCGGCAATGTATTTTACTGCCAACCGTGATGCCCGCACAAGGTAGTAAACGTCTAATAACTCTGAGCCGGTAAGGATGCCGGCTATGCTGCATTTGATCAATTGACTGGCCACTGGTTTAACTAGAGTCAAAAAGGCTGGTTCACCAAAACGTATTACCTCCATGGCTTCGCTGGTCTCATCCAGCCTCGCTTTAACGTCATCAATTCTTATTAGCGGCTGCAGTTCGAGGGCTAATAACCTTCCCCCATCCGTATACGCCCTTGAGGCCAATTGTTGCTGTATTTTATCAAATTCAAGCTTTTCCAGTGTTGCTTTTTCCATTTCTATAACACCCCGCGATAATAATGGCCCTTAGTAAACGGATTAGGGACGGCATCCTGCAATTGCTGATGGTATTTTCGCAAATCAGTGTGATGTCCCGATATCAATGAATCAATCACTTCCCGGTAAGTGCTCACAACAAATCCTATTTCCTCTAAACCTGACCTACGGGCTTCTATTCTCAGCGCAGCAGGTTTCAAAGCCATTATGCGTCTGAGGTCTTCCATCATACAAAGAATACGAGAGTTAAACAAATAGAGATGACAATCACTATCGGTCTCTATTGGAAAGCTGTACCCTCGTCTGTCTCCCAGGCTATAACTCCCTTGCCGGCAGGGATTTGTACATCCATGTTTGCCTGGCGTACGGGTTTGTCCCAGTATGCAATATTGGGACAGCATAATAATTAGTTCACCGTGCACAACCAGTTCAACCTGGCTTAAATCCGGATATTGAGCCAATTGCTTCATAGTCAGCTCTGGTGATAAACACACCATCTCAACACCTCGGGAAGTTAAATAGCGATGCGTATACTGGTTAAACACATTCATATTATAATCGGTAGTCACACTGAAATCACATTCCAATGCCCACTCTACATCTGCCCAACTGGATATCATAATACTATTAACTCCTGTAGCTACCCGTTTTCGATAATCAAAATGTTCCAGGGGCTTATGAATTCTGGGCAGCATGGGGATTAGCCGATCTGGTTCTATTGCCATCTCGGCTCCTGCTTTTTTTAATTCGATCATATTCACCCTTTTGCCAGTGCATAGTCCATCTAGAGCGATATAAATGCGATCCGCCCCATTTTCACAGGCTTTTATGGCTTGTTCTATAGTCGATACCGTAACCGTGAGCAAGGGTTGGCTTGGACTAGCGGGCTGCGTATAATCACATAGAAAGTGCTGTTTGGCATGCTGAAAATCATCATATGTCTCTAGTATTGATGAACCTAATAATATTGAATTCTCCAAATCGCCAATAGCCCGGCGGCGGACATCATTGAGGTCACTTAGCGGAATCATCAGATTACGATCCCCGCTCATTGTAAGATTGTCGAGAAAGAAAGGCGTGTTGCCAAGTCTGCCAATTTTTTGCCGGAGTATTTCTTCATTTAGTGGCTGCTTGTCAGCTAATTTCAGAGAGTGGGTAGTTGTTGCCTCAACCTGTCTGCCTTGGCTCTGTAAAATTAAACGAAGCTTTTCCCCATCGGCTAATATCACCTCAGCGTCAACCGGAATATCCTGAGTGCTTACATCCCCATAGCTTCGCTGAGCCTCACCTAACACCTGTTTATCATGAGTTTTGAAAACCAGATTAGAAAACTGCACTCGACCTTCGTGTTTGATTTCTATGATCTGTCCAGCGCAAGCCTGGCCTACTTTTTTCCCATCTATCTTCATTTCCCCGACAGTCAAGGCTTCCACCCTATCGGGCCCGGTCCATATCGCTAATCCATCCCCTTCGCTCACTGAATCATTTAATTTTATTCGGACGAAAGAAGGTTTGGTTTGCTTCTCTACCCGGCCTACCATGATCCCCATGTTTTTCGGAGATATGGTGCTCATGAACTGATCATCCATGCTAAAGTAACCAGCAGTAAAATTCCGGTTGAATATTTTACGCAAGCGTTCTTTAGTTTCGGCTTCAGGCAAATATCCTGGATTCTGTTGAAGCTGATCCAAAACCTCCCGATAAATCCTGGTAACCACCGCCACATATTCGGCCCGGCGCATCCGACCTTCGATTTTAAGTGATGATACCCCAATTGCCTCCAATCTCGGCAGGTGATCAATCAGGCAAAGATCAGCTGGACTTAACAGGTATCTGCCCAGTCCGGGAAGATTTACCTTATCACCGTCGCGATAAAGATCATAAGGTAATCGGCAGGGTTGGGCACACCTGCCCCGGTTACCGCTTCGTCCCCCTATTATACTGCTTAGCAAACATTGCCCCGAATAGCTGTAGCAAAGTGCCCCATGTATAAAGACTTCCAATTGCATATTGGGGAGTGCATGATGGATTATGTCTATTTCCGCGGCGGTCAATTCCCGCGCTAGTACAATCCTTTCTACACCTATTTTCTGGAGGAGTTCAGCCCCGGACTGATTATGAACAGTCATCTGGGTACTGGCATGGATTTTTACTTCCGGCAAAATCGTCCGGGCTGCATGTAATAGACCCATATCCTGCATTATGATTGCATCTGCTCCAATTCCAGATAGTTGATAGAGATAATCCAGAACAGGTTCAAATTCCATGTTATCGATAAGAGTGTTGACAGTCACATAAACCTTGCGATTGCGCAAACGGGCATAAAGGATAGCCTTTTCAATCTCCAGCAGGTCAAAATTACCCGCGGACTGACGGGCACTATATTGCTTGCCGCCAATATAGACCGCATCTGCTCCATTATTTATGGCTGCTTTAAAGGCATCCCAATTGCCGGCCGGCGCCAACAACTCCATTGGTAAATGTCAACTCTCTTTCCTACCCGCTTCACACGTTTTAAGCGTTTTCAATTATAACATATGGGGATATGCAGATTAGGGGTGTTCCTGTTTTTCGATGTAGTTGGTGATTCTCTGCAGCTGTATTTCAATATTCTTAATACGATCAGATAGATTGAGGTCCTTAATCTTATCGCCGGTTTGATCCATCCGGGCAAATATTTCCGCTCTGCTTAATTGATCGGTGGTCCTAATATTACTGTCCGAAGTAACCGGGATTCCAAAATCTTCTTTAGATACAGCCTCCTTCTCCGGTTTAAGAATTACGCTGAATCCCCCGCATGATTCAAGGATTCCTTTATCAACATCATGAATGTTTCTTATGCCTTGTCGCCGGAGTTCCTGCATTAAGTCATCTATATTAAATTTCTCCCGGGCCAAATTTTTTTTTATTATTTTGCCGCCGTCAATAAGAACCACAGGCATACCGGTTATCAGATTCGATAATCGCCCGTTTTTCAGTCCAACATAACCCATAAAGTATTCTAAAACGGCCAGGGTAATTAAAACTATTATCCCTTCGTAATAGGGTATACTACGATCCAGAGCAGTTGATATTACTGTGTCGCCCACGCCAGTCATAACTACAAAATCAAAAGGCCCCAGTTCACCCAGAGCCCTTTTTCCGAGGAGGCGAATCATGATCAAGGCCAGGAAATACATCCCTGCAACCCTTAAAGCAAACTCTAACACAAGCGTTCCCCCTTGAAGAGCTTCCTTTACTAGTATTTCGCTACTCCATTATTCCTTATTCTTTAAGTACTTAATCACCGATTCTCTGCTCCAGGTATTTACTACATCCCCTTTTTGCAGCCAGCCCCGACGGGCATTAATTACTCCAAATTGCACCAACCCAAGATCATTCTTATGGTGAGCATCACTGTTTATGGCTACCTTGATTCCCATATCCCGTGCCTGCCTAGCTACTTCTGCATCTATATCCAGCCGGTCAGGGTGAGAATTTATCTCCAATATTATCCTGGATTTGGCCGCAGCCTCCAAAACTTTCTGGAGGTCAATCTCATACGGGGGGCGCCGGTTAAGTAATCTTCCCGTCAAATGACCAATAATATCCACATTTCCGTCTTTTATAGCTTGAATGATGCGCTCGGTTTGTCGCTCCCGGTCAAGGTGAAAATTGGTGTGGATGGATGCTATTACTACTTCAAGATTCTCGAGTATTTCCTGATTATAATCAAGGCTGCCATCTCGCATAATATCGACCTCGGTACCTTTGAGGAATCTGAAATCATCCCATTGCTGATTCAGTCGATCAATCTCCTGCCCCTGGGCAGAAAGCCTCTCCTCATTGAGCCCGCCGCTTATAGCTAATGAACGGGAGTGATCAGTAATGGCAAGGTAGGTATAATTCATAGCCCGGGCAGTTTCTGCCAGCTCCGACAGTTTGCTGGCCCCGTCGCTCCAACCGGAATGGCAGTGTAAGTCACCTTGAAGATCACTTATTTCTATTAATTGTGGCAGTTCATCGTGGGCCGCAGCTTCTATTTCACCTTGATCTTCCCTCAATTCAGGAGGAATATATTTCATCCCTAAACTGGCGTAGATTTCTTCTTCATTAGAAAACTTATTGAGCTCCCTGCTCCTCCCCTCCGGAAAGATTTTGGCTAGATGCTCTTTGGAACCGGTAGCCCAAAATAATCCAGAACAATAATCATCGGGTGCAACTATAATTACCTCAAAGGGAATGTTAAACTGCAGCACACCCTCTATGTGACCCTCCTCGGAACAGTTAATCTGCTTGACATCCCGGTAAAGTGCTACTCTACTTCTGACTGTTGCCTCGTCGCGGGAAGCTGCTACTATGTCGATATCAGTAACCAGCGGTCGCCCTCTTCTTATGCTGCCCGCCAGAGATGCTTCTGTTACCATATCCATGCTTTTTAGGTAGTCCAACAACTGTTGTCCCATAGGAAGCACAAAACCCAAGGTGTTCTTCTGACTATGCTGCTCCAGCATTTCGATACCTTTAATAATGCTAAATTCAGTTTTACTGCCCATTCCCGGCAGCAGTCTTATCCTTTTATCTTGGGCCGCGTTTAACAGTTGCTCCCGGTTGGTGACACCTAATTGCTCGTACAACATTTTGATGGTTTTGTGTCCTACCCCGGGTATGGCCAACATATCAAGCAAGCCTTCAGGCACCTGTTTTTGCAGGTTTTCATAATACTCCAGGCTCCCCTTTTCGACCATCTCCTCAATTTTAGCATGGATGGCTTTGCCAACTCCGGGAATCTCGCCGAGTCGGTCCTTCTCATAGAGATATTGAATGTCTTCATCCAAATGATAAATAGAATTAGCGGCCTGACGATACGCTTTAACCTTAAAGGGGTTCTCATCCTGGAACTGGAGAATATCAGCGATATGATCCAGTAATCTGGCTATTTCCCGGTTGGTCATCCATTATACCGTCCTGTTTCTTTTTTCCTCTTCCAATGCTTTAACCAAATCATCGTAATCTTCCTGCAATTTGTTTAGTTCGTCGGCCAAATTTAAGGCCGTCAAAACAGCTACTTTGGTCACCGACAAACTGTGGTTACGCTGTTCGATCATACGCATGCGGCGGTCGACGTAAGCCCCCAACATCTCAATATATTCAACGTTCTCTGTTCCTTTTACAATGTACACCTGGTTAAATATTTCTACCGCAACCTTGTTGATATTATTACTCGACTTCCTATCCACGATTCGTGCCCCCTTTGCCGAATTATGATACTATTTCTCTAAAAATACCAGATATCCTTTTACCGGCCAAACATATAAAAAGTATAGATCAGAAAGCTTAATCACGGATTGGGGCAAATCACCTTAATCCTGCTCACGAACCGCCCGGCGTGCCGTTTCTTCCCGGCGGCGTTCCAATTCTAAATCTACTGGCTCGAAAGTAATGGCGCCGGTCCAACAATACTTGGCACATTGAGGTTCGCCCCCGCAGCGATCGCATTTGAAGGCTACCCCTCGCGCGGGATTGAAGTTGGCATGACCGAAAGGGCAGGCTTGTACACACTGCAGACAGCCTATACATTTGTTATCGTCTATTAGAACTATCCCGGTCTCCTCATTACGGCTGCTTGCCCCAGTGGGACACACCGTGACACAAACCGGTTTTTCACACATAGAGCAGCTTATCGGCACATTCCAACCAGCCCGCTCATCCTTGGCTACCCTAATTCGCGACAAAGATGGTGAACAGATCCCTTCATGGACCAAAGAACAAATCATCTCGCAATTCTTACAACCTACACAATGATGATAATCAATTAGCAGTACCTTCTTCATAATCACTACCTCATCTCATGATTCTAAATCGATAGGAATTGGCGAGCCGGCAGGTACCAGGCAGCCTTTCTGACCAAATCGGGATCAGATAAAATCCGGTTAAATTCACTGAGTGTAATACGGTTTTTCAGCATAGCCATTAAGGCTCCCAGACCAGATGTTATTCCTATGGCCTGCATACCCATGATACGGTCGTTTAGAACTACAATCCTCCAATACTGAGTAGGATTTTCCCCTTCCATAAGAACGGCTCTGCTGTCTTTCAGTCCTTGCCAGGTTAAACCCATTGACGTAACGGTAGTCCCAAAAATATCCTCTACCACAAGATTTACCGCGCCTTCATATTCCAGTTCATGCCCTAAACAGTTTGATGCAGCAACCTCTCCTTGTCTCTTGGCATTAGGCCAAAGCAAGCTTAAAGTGGGTAAACCGGTCAAATAATCGACGGACTCGACACAGTCCCCGGCAGCATAAATATTGGAGAAATTGGTCTGCATGTGAGAATTCACTTTAATGCCCCCCCAATCTCCGATTACTACGCCGGCCTCCCGAGCTATTTCTACATTTTGTTTTACTCCTGCAGCCCATATAACCATGTCACAAGGGATAGTAAGCCGATCACTTTTGACTGCCTCCGTTTTGTTCTCTCCTATCACTGCAGTAACTTTTTCCCCGGTTAAAATCTCTATGCCGTTATCAGTCAACATCCTGCCAATTCGTTCAGCAGGTTGCCGGTCAAATATTCGAGGTAAGATATGATCCATTAACTCAATAACAGTGACTTTGCAGCCACGGCTATGCAGAGCCTCGGCAGTCTCAATGCCAATATTGCCTGAACCAACGACTACCACTCTCCAGGCAGGATACTGGGCAATCGAGTCAATATCACTAAGAGTTTTAACCACAAAATTGCCGGCCAGTTCATGCCCTGGTACGGGTGGAATAAAGGCTCGGCTCCCTGTCGCAATGATCAAGCCATCATAGTCTATTTCTTCCCTATCGGTCTCCAGCAAACAGCGCTTGGCATCTATTCGCAAGGCTTGCCGACCAAGTAAAATATTAATATTGTTGAGATGGTAGTTATCCCATTGCTTGACGAACAGCTTTTCTCTTTTTATCCATCCAGACAAATAATCAGGTAATGCGCACGCCGAATATTCCGGTAAAACTTCTGGCGCTACTATCGTTATAGATGCATCGGGCTTGAGTCGTCGAATAGTATCAGCGGCACTGTTACCGGCAGCACCGTTGCCAAGTATTATTATCCTATCCATGCTGACTCCTTTCCCGTTCCGGAACTGCAACACGTTTTAACGCTTCAGCTTCTCTCATCCTTTCCAGGGTTTCATCCAGATCGGAATATTGCAGAGCGCCGAAGGGACAAATCTCCACACAAGCGGGACTGCCTCCGCACAGATCACAATTCACGACCACATCCATACTATGGTCATAGCAGCATGCATCAAACGGACAGGCTGCCTGACAGGCTCTGCAGCCTATGCAATGTTCATAATCCCGTTGGGTAATGCCGGTTGCCGGATCCTTGGTGATTACATTCATTAAGCACGCGGCCTCACAAGGAGGCTCTGCACATTGCTGGCATACCATCGGAATATTTAATCCGCGGCTTTCCTCCCGCCATATTTTAATGCGAGCCAATGACGGATTGAATTGGCGGTTATGTTTTACTGCACAAGCTAATTGGCATAGACCGCATCCGTTACATTTATTTAGATCAACCTGTAACTGTTTCTTCACAAAAACAACCTCATCCCCTAATTACGCTTAAGACCTAATTCATTCAGTTTCTCCTGGGTCGGTATCCCCGTCTGCGGGTCCCAACCACGGGCCTGATAGTATTGGCGCAGCACTTCGTTTATCTGAGCATCATCCAGTTTTTTACCGCCAACCTCTTCCTCATAAAACCGGCGGGGGAATTTAGAGTCCTCTGGTTTCTCTCCCTCTCTCAAATTAAACAGCTTCATTAAATTCCAGCTGCGCTCAGCAGACAACATGAGCTGGACCGGGTCAATATCTATCCCGGTAAAGGCAGTATATGCTTCAGCCAGAATGGTTGGACCAATGCGGTGTTCAACCGGAGGCCTGATGCAAACCCCGAGGGAATTAAATAAGTTGATCAGATCTTCCGCCCAGTAAGACATAATAGCTATATCGGTGGTGTCGTTATCCATGTCTATTGCCTTTGATTTAAGCTCTTCTGGCATATCCAGGGCATCGTACATCTTCGGTTCAAAGCCAAACCGCTCTTTGAGGAATTGGTATTTATTTTCGTTATATCGCAGGTTTTCCACCGGATTGCGACAACGCAAATGATCTCCGCCCCTGATGTTGGTCAGAATACCGAAACTCCAGGTAGAAGTGCGGCCGCGGGGATCAATCATAGGTATTTCAAGGCCTTTCACATGCATGGCGCTGGCTTCGCCTTGCTCAAATCTGACCGCCGCCCGGGCCACTCCCTCAGCCAATATATCACCAATCCCGCGGCGGTGGGCAATATCATCGAACATCTGCAGCATGGCCTCGTCATTGCCAAATTCCAGGTCATAACCGATGTCCTCCCGGGATATTACACCCTTTTGATATAGTTCGGCGGCCATTGCCGCCGCACCAGCTGCACTTACCATGTCCATTCCATAACGCTGGTTCATTTCTGCTGCTTTGACTGATCCTTCCAGGGTCATCCCACAGCCTGAACCAAAAGAGGTGGTCGGCGTTACCTCCATATCTTTCATGCGCAAGCCCTTGTACTTGCCTTCCTTTATCTCCACCCAATGGGCACAGGCTATAATACAGGACTGGCAGGCTATATGTCCAAAGGTCAAAGGATCTACCTTGTTTCGAGCAAAGTTTTCCTTCCAATCAGGCAGACAACCCTGGCTGAAATTATGAGCATTCAGGGCCTTGAAATTACCATACGGCATCGCTGCGTTCATACTTCCATAGCTCTTAAACGGCGCGAAGAACGGTGATGATTCAATAAGTTTACGGGCTTTCCACGTGACCTCGATCAACTTTTCGACGTTATAAGGTTTTATACCCTGCGTCCCTCTTACAACGACTGCCTTGAGGTTTTTGGACCCCATAACCGCCCCCATACCGGTACGGGCCCAGGCGTCAAAATAACTGTTTTCAATACAGGCGAAACGCACCATATTCTCACCAGCCGGCCCTATACATGCTACCTCACAGCCCGGATACTTTTTCTTCAGAATGTCTATGGTTTCCCATGAATCCTTCCCCCATAACTCCCCGGCATCTTTAATAGACACCTTGCCATCCTCAATGTGAAGGTATTGGGGAGACTCTGCTTGCCCTTCAATTACTATGCTATCGAATCCAGCATTCTTTAATTGGGTTCCGAAAAACATACCTGAGTTGGCAGTACCGAATAGGCCAGTCATGGGAGACTTCGCCGATACCTCGGTTCGTGAAGCGGTTGGAAATGTGGAACCAACCATAGTACCGGCGCTAAACACCAAAATATTCTCAGCGCTAAGGGGATCAATTCCCACTGGAACCTCATCATATATGATCTTGGCGTTGAAGCCTATACCACCTAAATATTGGCGGCATAAATCTTCATTAAGATCGTCGATCCGGTAACTGTTATTATTTAGATCGACACGTAAGATATGGCCTGCATAACCGTTGGCGACCATTTTGAACTCCCCTCTCAAAGTGCGTTAAAACCATCAGCAGAGATTAATTAATGCCCGGTATAACCAATTTCATTATAGCATAGCGATCAAATTAGTTTGTTAGCAAAGTAATTTCATGTAGTTTATACATTGTTATAAGATTAATCAATTCCTAATTTCGTCATATCGCGAACAAAAGACTGGAAATAGTTTTTTGGAGGATTGATTACATTATGAAAAGCGGCTTGTGAAAATACCTCTGAAAATCATCGCAGTAGCGCAGGGCATCCAGTATTTCTAACTCTATATTGCCAGATGCGATTGTTTTGATAATGACCTTGTCCTTTTCAACCTCAATCAAAACATCCTGAATCAATCCGCTCATAGAACGGTCCAGGCTGCGAGCAATCCGTATCAGAAGTCCGATTCCCTTTAGGGCTTCCTCATCCTTTTCTTCCAAGAAGATTTTAAAACGGGGCCCGGCATAATGGCGTTTGCTGTTGAACTGATTGGAAGCCGCATAGGCGCTCATAACTAACTCACGATGAGATAATCCGTGTAGTTCAGAATTGACCAGAACGTAGAAAACGTGTTCATTCTGCTGGTAAAAATTAAGAGCCATCCCCACATCATGCATCATACTGGCCGCCTTGAGCACTTTAGCATAATCGCCTTCAATATTAGCTAAACCCCGCAGCTGCTCAAACATAGAGCAGGTTATCTTATAAACCCTTCGGGCATGGTCGATGTCCAGGTTATAATTATTGAGGTTTTTGAGGAGTGATTTTTCCAGAATATCCCCCTGAAGGTTCATGTTGCGGGCAATGTAATCATAAATCAAACCCTCCCGCAATCCATGTCCGCTAATTACCACTTCATTGATATTGCAGAACTTAGTCAGCTGAGTAATAACGGAGGTAGCACCGACAATAGTATCAATCCGGTCACCGGAAAGACCTTTGATGGTTCGCCTTTGCTTGAGGTTGCGCGAACTGATTTCTTTGTGAATTTCATATATGTCCTGAGCGTGCATAACATAATTATGAGTTCGTTCTAATGGATAAGCTTTACGGCGCCGGTCAATTTTACACAAGTTACGAAAAGTACCACCGATACCCACCATTCTGGGAATCTGATAATTATTTAACCAGGGTACCTGCTGATATACGTTTACCAATTTCTTTTCCAATTTGCGCAGCTGATCTTCCTTTATCGTATCGTTCAACTCAAATTGCTGGGTTACATTAATAGCTCCATATGGCAGGCTCACTGTTTCCTTCACCATGCCATTTTCAATCCAGGTAAGTTCCGTACTGCCCCCGCCCAGGTCCATCAACAACGCATCACTTATATCCATGCTGTTAGTCACGCCAATAAATCCATAGTAGGCTTCTTCCCTGCCTGATAAAACCCTAACTTCGAATTCGGTTTCCTCTTTGATTCTTTGCAGAAACTCCTCCTGGTTGGCTGCACGGCGCACTGCCTCAGTGGCTACTACTATTATCTCGTCAGGTTTAACCGCCTCGCAATGATTGCGAAACATATGCAATGTTCTTAAGGCTTTTCTGATTCGATCAGGTTTAATAATCAAATCTTTATCCAAGTCTTTTTCCAGCCCAACTGATTCTTTAAGGTCGTGTATTATTTTGAAGTTGCCCTTTCTACCTAAACGGATCAATACTAATCGAATAGAATTAGAACCAATATCAATGATTACTATTTTTTTCATAAACACGCCCCTTTTGTACTCGATGTCGTTGGTTCTTACCTGCCTTCATTATAGCAGTCAGCGCTTTTGTGAACGTATTAATATATATGGAAAGTATTACTGTAGACCAAATTTTCATTTTTCTATTTGAACAATTATACCTGCTATAATTAGGTTATTAATTACCCCCGGAAATGAGGTTTGGATATGAAAAAATCTTCACCCCAAACAGCTGCGGCTATTGATGTTGGCACCAATTTTGTCAGCATGATGATAGCTGAGATAACCCCGGAGGGTTCAATTCTGCCCTTGGAGGATGTGTGGAAACCCACTCAAATTGGCCGGGATACCTTTTCCAGCGGTAAAATAGAGTTATCATCCACGCAAGATCTTTGCAGGACGCTCAAATCCTTCGGCCAGCTTATGAAAGACTACCGGGTAAAACATTACCAGGCAGTTGCTACCACCGGTATACGCGAAGCCATTAACCGTGTATTTGTTCTGGATCAGGTTTGCTTACGCAGCGGCTTGAAAGTTGAAGTCATAAATAATCTGCAAGAACGCTTTTTCGAATTCAAATCCATGCGAGACAGCATATCGGAACTTCATACCATGTCCCAGGAAGGTCTTTTAGTCGTTAGTCTTGGTATGGGGGGAACTGAAATTTTTGTTTACAATGGAGGGAGTCTGCAATTCACAGAGTATGTCAAGACCGGATCACTCCGTTTGCGAGAACTATTAGCCGATCTCGAACGAGTAACTCTTGAATTCCCTAAGGTTATCGAGGAGTACCTGGAGAACCAGGTCTATTGGCTGGAATCACTTCGTTACGGAGCCAATTATAAGTATGTTATTGGCCTGGGTGGTGAATTAACCTCTCTTCTAAAACTCGGACACATAAACCAATTTACGGACAACCGCTACTTTTTGGATCTTAAGGTCATGGATAAAATATATTCCCTGCTGCAAAAAATGACCCCTGAACAGATTATGAGCCGCTATCGGTTGCACCGCAACGAAGCCGAGATATTGCTGCCTTCAGCTATTATCTTCCGGCGTTTTCTCAGTGCTACCAAAGCTGAAGGAATACAAGCGCCACGGGTTTCATTACGACACGGTATACTGGCCAATATGGCCGATGAGCGCTTCAACACCCATCGCAAATATGAGTACATCAATGATATCGTCAGTTCGGTTAGATATATCGGGCGCAAGTATGGTTGTGACGAGAAGCATTCCTTACAGGTCGAGGAGATGGCTTTAAGTATATTCGACCAGATGAAAACTATTCATAACTTTAAGGAACGCGAAAGGCTCTACTTACAGGTAGCTTCTATACTTCATGACGTCGGAAAGTACATTGGTGTAGATGGTCATGAATTGAATTCCGGCAATATAATCCGCTCCCAGCAGATTCTCGGTTTTGCCAATAGAGAACTGGCTATAGCTGCTAATGTGGCCCGCTACCACAGTCGGGTAGTCCCCCAGCGCTGGCATGACAACTACCATTCTCTGGAACGTGAGGATCAAATAATGGTCAGTAAACTGGCTGCCATTCTCAAAGTATCCAACGCTCTCAATATCTCCCACAAAAATTCAATACAGCACATTGATTTAGAGATAAACAGTTCAGAAGTAGTGTTTAAGGTGAAGTCAAAAGGTGATCTCCTCTTAGAGAAATGGGGCTTTTCAGCCCACATAGAATTCTTTGAAGAAGTATATGGCTTAAAACCGGTATTAAAACACAAAGGGTGATAAACAATGCGAGTCAACCATCCGGATTCTCCTTCCAACTATATCAACCGGGAGTTAAGCTCCTTAGCCTTTAATTCGCGCGTCCTGGAGGAGGCCCAGGATACTGATAATCCTCTCTTGGAAAGAGCCAAATTCGCTTCTATTGTCAGCACCAACATGGATGAATTCTTTATGGTAAGGGTAGCCGGGGTGTGGGACCAGATTGAAGCTGGATTTATAGAACCAGATGAGTCCGGACTCACCCCTCAGCAGGTTTGGGAACAGATTTCGAAAACAGTCCATCGCATGATTTCGGATCTTTACCGCTGCTACGGAAGATCTCTTAAACCTGGATTAAAAAAGGAACAGATTCATCTCAGTAAAGGCAAGAAATTGGATCCAATCCAAAAAGAGTTTCTGGATCATTACTATCTAAACAATATTTTCCCGGTTCTAACCCCCATGGTTGTGGATAGCAGCCGGCCATTTCCCCTATTGTTAAACCGCAGTCTAAATATCGCTGTTTTATTGGCTAATCCTGACCAGGATGGCCAACCGATATTTGCTACAGTTCAGGTCCCAGCCGTATTAGAACGAATGGTGGCGATTCCCTCGACCGTCTATCGCGCCAGTTTGATTTTCCTTGAGGAAGTGATCAAGGATAACTTGTCAGCCTTATTTAACGGTCATCGAATATTAGCCAAGGGCTGTTTCCGAATCACCCGCAATGCCGATTTAAGCCTGGATGAAGAGGGAGCGGAGGATCTTCTGGAAGCCATAGAACAGTCAGTCAAGCAACGTAAATGGGGCGAAGTTATCAGGCTTGAATTTGAAAAAGGATTGGACAAGCGTTTATTAGAGCACCTTGTAGAAGAATTAGAAGTACCGCAAGGAGGTTTGTACGAAATCAGCGGACCTTTGGATCTCGGTTTTCTGATGAAAGTCGCTTCTGGATATGGTTTTGATGACCTGCGTTATCCTGCCTTCCGGCCTCAAATTCCAGCGGTGTTTAGCGATAGCGAAGACATGTTTTCGGTTATTGCTCAACAGGATGTTCTGCTGCACCATCCTTATCAATCCTTCCAGCCAATTATCCAACTGGTACAAAACGCGGCAGATGATCCAGGGGTTTTAGCTATTAAACAAATTCTATATCGGGTCAGCGGTAACTCCCCTATTGTTCTAGCTTTGGAGCGAGCGGCTGAAAATGGCAAGCAGGTAACAGTGCTATTGGAGCTTCGGGCCCGCTTTGATGAAGAAAACAATATCTCCTGGGCCAAACGGCTTGAAAAAGCTGGCTGCCACGTGATATACGGCATTCCTGGTCTGAAAGTCCATGCCAAAATGCTGTTGATCGTACGCCGAGAGGAGGGCGGGATAAAAAGGTACCTGCATTTAAGCACCGGCAATTATAATGATGTCACGGCAAAAATATACGAAGACCTGGGACTTTTCACAGCGAATGCCTATATGGGTGCGGACGCTTCCACAATTTTTAATGCCTTATCCGGATACTCAAATCTGGGCAACCTTTACAAACTTCATGTCGCCCCTACCTCACTGCGCTCGCATTTATCGCAAATGATCAACCAAGAAATTGAGCACGCGCGGCAAGGCCGACCTGCACATATCATCGCGAAGGTGAATTCCCTGGTTGATAAAAATATGGCCCATGAATTCTTTGCCGCCTCCCAGGCGGGAGTTAAAGTCGATCTTATTGTCCGAGGAATTTGCAGTCTTAAACCAAATGTTGCCCATCACAGTGAAAACATCAAGGTTCGCAGCATAGTGGGCAGATTTCTTGAACATAGCCGAATATATTATTTTTATAACGACGGTGATGAGAATATCTTTTTGTCGAGCGCTGACCTTATGACCCGTAACCTGGACAGGCGAATAGAAATAATGTTTCCGGTAGAAGATGAGGGTAATAAGATTAGGTTAAAGGAAATTCTGGATGTTTACCTGCATGATACAGTGAAAGCCCGCTTATTAAAAAGCGATGGCATCTATTACCGGGTGGACAAACGAGGTAAGCAGATCCTCAACAGTCAAGATTATTTGTGTAATCTGTATCGACAGAGCAGTTATGTTGAACAACCGGATACAGGATTCTGATTTATCCGTTGAGATCATTTAGCCATGCTCGAATTACTGACTCTTGTCGGAGGAAAAAAGGGTGCGCAAACTATGGTTAAAGAGCTAATCTTGATCCGCCATGGTAAAGCTGAAGATCTGAGTGATTCTGGATTTGATGAGGATAGAGCCCTCACATCCAAGGGTGAAAGGCGTCTCGTTGCAGCTCTTCAAGCTCTTCAATTTTTTATGAAGCCTGAAAGAGACATACTGCTATGGACCAGCCCTATACTCCGGGCGGCCCAAACAGCCAAAATAGTTACAACTCAATTAGGAATCCGAGAAATTGCTGACTTCAGTTTTATAGAGGATGGAGATTTTTCGCTGTTGGCGGCTCAATTAGCCAAGCTTAATACCTGCCAGTACTTGATTATAGTCGGTCATCAACCTCATCTCGGGGATTGGAGTGAAAAGATCGGTGGCAGTTTTCTGCCGTTCGGGAAAGGCTCAGCCGCATGCTTCAAACTAAGTGCCGTTTCTCCCCCCACTGGCCAATTGCAATGGTTCCTGCAGGCTAAAACGATGATGCACCTAGCTGCCAGGTTCGATTAAAGATATTTGTCTCCCAAGGACACTTTAAACGTCAAACCAGCTGCCGCCAACAAATTCCCTGAGAATTGAATTACGGGGAATACTTGTGATGGGGATAGCCCGGAAGAAGCTTAGGAATCGGAGCAGTCGGCTCGACTCTATATGTTCAGGTATATCGTTATCAATTGATTCTAATAAGGGCTCAGCAAACAATTTGAGAGCTGATAATTCATAAACCAAGGAAGAATTAAACATGACATTGGCATTCTCTTGAAAAGCAAAAACATTCTTTTCCTCCGCACGCCTCACCGAAGGCCATTGTTTAATAGTATTCAAGGCCGAATTTCCCCTGGTGCGATGGTCCCTTATTATTCTCCTGATTAAACGCGAATCAGTGGTTGGAATGCGGTTACTATAATCCACATTAAGCTGGGTCAAAGCACTGACGTAGATTTTATATTTGTTTCTTACTGGTACACTGAAGGTTAACTCGTCATTGAGGGCATGAATACCTTCCACGATGATAGGTTCATTGGCAGGAACTTTTATATTATACCCGACCTCTTCACGGCGCCCAGTTTTAAAGTTGTAAATGGGAATCTCAACTTCTTCACCTTCAATTAAACGAGAGAGCTGCTCGTTAAAAAGATCAATATCCACTGCGGCCAGGGAATCGTAATCGTAATTCCCTTCCTCATCTAATGGAGTTAAAGTACGGTCCAAGAAGTAATTGTCCATAGATATAGAAATAGGGTGGTACCCAAGGACTCTAAGCTGAATCAACAGACGCTGGGCAAAGGTGGTCTTACCTGAGGATGAGGGCCCAGCTATCAAAACCAACCTGTTACTGGGATTATCAGTGATAGTATCAGCGATGTAGGCAATTTTTTTCTCATGCAAAGCTTCATTAACCCTGATTAAATCATCTATCCGGTCGGTGGTAATTATTTCATTTAAGGACGCTACATGAGGAACATGGAGCATTTCTGCCCACTCCTTGGCTTCCTGGTGAATCATCGCGAGTTTCTTTTGTTCCCGGTATGGTTTAACGAGATCTAGATCATCTATTTCCGGCGTTCTTAAAATCATCCCGGGCGAATGGTAAAGCAGTCTGAATTTACCCAGTATTCCCGTTCGGTTGACCATGTAGCCGTAGAAATATTCTACAAACCCATCCATTTCATAAACGTGGGCTGCTTCCTTATCACGGAAGCGCATAAGTTTGAGTTTGTCGTCCATACCCTGTTTTTGAAATATATGCCGTACTTCTTCATTTTCAAGCAAATATCGGTTAATAGGCAAATCCTCTTGCACTATCTGCCGCATACGGTTTTGAATTTGCTCAATCTCTATATCTGCAGTTGCAACATTGAGAAATTCACAGTAGAGACCATTGGAAAGAGTATGTTTTATCATTAGGACTCGTTCAGGAAAAAGGTCCCAGCAAGCCTTTATTAAAACATAGGTAGCGCTGCGGCGATATATCCTCAACCCGGCTTGGCAAGTAGTGTCGACCAAGTCTACCTGGCAATCATAATTGAGTACAAAATCTAAATCACGTAGAGTGTTCTTGATAATAGCTCCTACTATAGGGTATGGCCTGCCTTCCTGAAGGTCGTTGATTAATTTCCCTAAAACGGTACCGCGGGAAACCTGAAAAGATCCAACCTTATTAATAACTACGTTGACTATTCCCTCGGGTGCTACTAACATTTCTCAAATCTCCCCTCCGACGATAACTATATTATATAATACCTGACCTGCATCGATTAGGGGTATTATTAACCTATTTTCACTGCTCCCAGTCTTCCTCCAGACTCCAACTGTCATCAACCGGCATTATGGTGGTAATGACATCAGGTTCAACCAGGCCAATCATGCTGCTGGCTGCAATAGACCAGGGCGGTTGATTGCCAATTATCCGGACCATGAGTTCCTCTCGAATCTCGTGGTTGGAATCGGTAAATACGATTCTTACCAGGACATTGTAATTGTGGTCATCCAAGGCCGTAATTTTTTCAACCTTAACTTTGCTTATCTGCTCAAACTGAAGAAGTAAAGGGTTGATATCCAGATCAGCGTGGATTAAGCGGCCAGCTATATTATATTCCTGTTGGTTGATAGCGGTAAAGAATAGGTTTATTATTCCTTCCTGGTTCATTTTTATTATCTGCTCATCCAAAACGCCTCCGGCTTTCCAAACCATCATCTGGTGAGCCAAGTCCATTTTACGGCTGCCGTGGGTCTTGGAATCACGGAAATGGATGCAGAAGTGCCCGTCAAAATCGTTATCAGGTATAGCCCCCTGGCCATGGGGCATACCTGCCATGGAAGCGGCAATTTTGGTGCCGTCCGGCAGTTGAATAATAGCCGCTCTCCTTTTCCAGGACCATTGTTCATTATAAATTCTCTTCATAGCTGCTGTATCCTCAGCGGTTAAGGGCTGGGCATCAGCATGGCTGCTGCCCCCCCTTCTCTGGACATTAAAAGTGATCCCGGTATCAAAGTCAATCACGGTGGCCCGACTTCCTTTCGGAAAGATCTTGTTAACATCGGGCCAGGTCAAAAATCCCCCATACATCTGGGTATCCTGAGGAACAATATCTAGAGCTCGATCATTGTCGGCAAATCTCAAGATCAACAAGACTGAAATCATGATCATGAAAGTAGCGCTGATAATGGCCATCATCATCTTATGAATATGAACGTTTATAACCAAAAGAAAACCTCCTTTTTCAGCATTTATATTTGCTAAGGAGGTTTAATTATTCCGTTTAATTCAACCAGTCACATCTGCTTAACGTAGGACAGCGTCAATTTTGATTCACAAT
>CAZOZX010000034.1:0-20699 GCA_964584415.1 uncultured Syntrophomonas sp. | reverse complement strand
AAACGCCTGCAGGGTACCTCGTCAGTGACTGATGCGATAAGTTACGCGACCTGTACCACAGCGGCCAGCCTGGGTATATCTACCATAATAACCGCGACAACCACTGGTGCTACTGCCCGAATGGTCTCCAAATACCGCCCCCAGGCTGATATTATAGCAGTTACTGCAGATGATGCGGTGATGCGCAAGCTAGTGCTGGTATGGGGAGTGTATCCCATCCTCACCAAACCTACCTATGGCACTGATGAAATATTTGAAACAGCCTTGAAAGGCTGCCTGGAAAAAGGTTACGTGAAGAAGGGGGACATGGTGGTACTGACAGCCGGGAGTCCGGCGGGGCTAACCGGGACAACCAATTTAATCAAAGTACAGGTGATAAGCGATATTATTTTACAGGGTATGGGGATAGGAAGACAGCCGGTGAGCGGGCGGATCAAGGTGATTTACAGCGAAAACGATCTGGCCGCTATCAAACCGGGAGATATTCTGGTCTGCCAAGCGGCATACCCCTCCATTACACCGTACCTCAACAGGATAAAGGCGCTGGTAGCTGAAGAGGGTGGACTAACTTCGGATGCGGCCATTATGGGGCTGAATACGGGCCTGCCAGTAGTTGTGGGCGCCAGGGAAGCTACCCGGATCTTAAAAGACGGTGATCTGGTTACTATCGACACTGCCCATGGCCGGATATACAGCGGTTTAGCTAAAGTTTTATAAAATTACTCAGTTTGAATGATTTACTCAAGCATAAGACCAGGATCTGGGCAGATCCCGGTCTTAAATTTTACGGCAAATAGCAATCGTTTTATATCAATGCTGGTGATGTTTGGTATCTTTAATCAATGTCACCGAGGTGGAATTAAACATAGCGAACACCTCATCACCTTCGTGTAACTTCATATCATGAGCCGCTCCCGCAGTAATAGTGGCGGTTACCGGTTGGTCTCCAATGTCTACTATGACCTCAGTCATATCTTTGCCCTTTTTAATCGTCATAATCTTACCGGCCAACTTATTAGGGTCGCTGATCCGCATAAAATGTACCTCCAGTTTTTATTTAGTATAAACGGGAGGTGGTTATCTTAATCTTAATTAATCCAAAAGTTCAAAATGCATGGAATCGGCATAACGGTTGCCCCAACTGAATCCAGCCGGTTTAAATGCCTTCTCCCACAATATTAGATTGGGATCATTGAGTTCCCGGGTAGGATCAACGTAACGAAAATGATTGCCGGCATTGATGTCTATAGCCGTACCCCAGGAATGGTTGGACAGTTCCCGGGATGGATCCCAATTAACATGCCTGGTTACCCATGTGCCATCCATTGTTTTTACCAGGCTTAAAAGCGATACCTGTTTGCCGTTAACGACCGCGGTACCATTTTTGATGTATGTAAAGGCCTTAATGAAATTATCGGCGGCTTCCCGGTGAACCTGCACTTTTCGGTTTAGACCAGGCAAGGTTATGGTCACTATGTTGGCATTGATCCATTGCGGATCCACTTCTATGCGGCCGCCGGAAAGGTTTCGGTAGTGAAATTGACCATAGGAACCATTGATTTTGCTGGCCAGAGGATACTTCGAATAATCTGTACCCCGCGAAATGCTATTACTGGGAGTTGGTGTCTGCGAAATGGTCTTTGGTGCTGCAGCTGCCGTACTGATATTAACCGTTTTTGGGGACTCACTGCCAGTAGATGGGGCGATGCTGTCTGGTGCGGTAATATCTACTGAAGAATCCCTGTGAGAGGATTGAGAGGCCGTTTGCCCGTCCTGCTCCTCGCTGGGTGTTATGTAATCGACGTCCCCGTGTTGGTCAGATGTCTCACTCGCTATGCTGGTAACCGGCTTGTCCCCAAACACTCCCTGGCTGATAGCATAACCGCTGCTTGCAATCAGTAATCCTGTGATAACTAAAGCGAAGATGTTTTTCTTGTTCATTTAGTCCTCCTCAACCATTCTGCCAATACCACATAAGTATGGTAAGCATCATTGCCTTTCCCTGATAAGTATGACCGTTCCTGTATTGCCTTTTAGGTTTTCTGCTTACATTCAATTCTAGCTATAACAAATAAATAGGGTCAAAGGTAAGTTTAGGTAAGGAAAAATGCACCAAGGATTATACGAATGGTCGTAAGCAGATTAGAAAAAAAAAAGACAATTAATATTTACAGCGGAAATAGAGATACTACTATAAACACGACTTGATCAAAATAAACGGGCATGCTATAATACCCCTAGGGGGTAACGAAATTACCCCATTTGCATATATTTACTAGTAAAGAAAAAAATGAGGTGAGATAGGAATGGAATTGGTCAATATTTCGACAGATACGATTGGGGATATAAAAGAGAGCCTGAAAGCCATGAATTCACAGAAGACCCATTTGCGAATTCGAGGCAGTGCCGGCTGAGGGGGCATGTCATTTAATCTGGTTCTGGATGAACCCAGAGAACGTGACCTGGTTGAAGAACACGACGGGCTTAGTTTCGTGGTGCAGAAATCATTAAATGAATCATATCAGGGTTTTACGATTAAATCAGTAAAGAGAAATGGATTCACCTATTACTCCATTGCCCCGGGGAAGGAAGACGCTGCGGGCTGTGGAGGATGTTCGAGCTGCGGGTAATAATCTGCAAGAAACACTGGCAGGGGGGTAAGACCCCCTGCTCAAACTGTTATAAAAGGCTTATAGCTGGCTAATTCGGAATTTACGTTCAATCGGCGTACGTGTTACGGGGACATTCCCCTTCAAGGGGTGTGTTCCCATACTTTAACCCGCCTCAATCACGGACATCCCGATTGCCTTGCTCTAAGCCTTTTTTGTTCGGTCTGCATGTGAATTAGTTTCTCGACACTTGGCTCTAGGCGATCTTAATCCAAGAAATCCATCATGCGGTCAAACCCTATTGGATCTCCTTTTTCCGACTCCAGCGGACGTTTAAACATTAAGAATTCAGTCCTATCTTTGAGGCTGGTTCTGCTCAGAGTAATAGTAACGCCGCCGAGAATCATTTCCTGGGCATCCTTGCCGGCATATTCATACTCCCGTTGGATCCGGGAAAACTCATTCAACTTGTAACTGGTCAAAGCCATTTTACCATCTGGGTAAATACCAACCGAAAGCAATTCTGTATCCAGCAGAAAAAACATTTGTTGTTCATAGAAACGTTTGACCCATTGATTAACCCCTTCGTAGTAAAGAAACCAGGCACGAAATCCACCTTTTCTGAGCAGATAATCACGGACAACCGGAAAATGACTTGCGCTTTTCATTATTTTAGCTTCGACAAACTGCAATTGATCCTCCAATCCGATTCCCTCTTTTCTTTATATAGTTTAAAACCCGACTTGGTCTATTTAAACCATCCAATGATCCCGGGTTTGACCATCTTTCCAACCTCAATTATAACCTTAAAGCTGGGACTAATAATGATCCGGGCGCAGCTGAGCCCGCTGGACCCATTATAACTGTCAATATTAATCAAAATCATATCATATTTCTGAGCGTTGCCCAAGGAATGGATAAAACCGTAAGGGTAAAAAGATATTGAGATAAGGATTCGCAGGTGTCAGTGGTTGCATACAAGATAAAGAAAATATTCACAAAAATTGACCTTTGTTATGGTGCGGCATATATTTATATTAAGCAGGAAACAGCCAAGCTGGAGTACTGACGATTACCCTGATACAGGGATTGCCAGAAAAATTCTTGCCAAACTCAGGACATGACCCGACAGCGATTCCAGACCAAAGGCGCAGCTGTAGAAGCCCGGTTAGAGTACAGGTTCATTCCTGGAAATAAGGACAGGGGAAGGATCGGAGCAAGAGAAGTACGCTAAGAATTTTAGGGATCCCGCCATTTTGAAGAGTATCGCCCGGTACTGATATAGAAATGGCAAATAGGGGCCACCAGGTGTCGGTGCCAGCCGAAGCCGTGTCGGCCGGAAGAAGATCAGGGTATAGTAAATAAGGAGGTACAGCTGTTAATGCTCAGTACCACACCGGAGTGAAGGGTCAACACTATTTCTAATAGATGTTGGCCCTTTATTCATGGATGAGAATGACCATCAAGTGTGCAATAACCTGAGGCGAAGACTCAAAGGTTTCAAAATAAAGCGCAGTTAGACAAGCTGAATTTAGTGGTCCGATATTGTAAAATATGCTCAAGGAGGGGAGCGCAACGCGATAAGCGCTTTGATAAAGGCATTATCAACCAAATTGACCGATGACTGATCAACTGGGGAGATACCAATGGCCTATTCGAAAAAACTGGAAATGGCGACCCTGGATAAAATGTTAGGGATTTATTGCCATGATACTCATAAAAACCGAGACCAGGATCTATGTGAAGATTGCCGGGCACTACGGGAATATGCTCGATTGCGCCTGGAGAAATGCCCCTATGGAGATAACAAGCCGGTATGCTCAGAATGTCCTATACATTGTTACCGTCCCGTGGTCAGGGAGGAAATCAGGGAAGTTATGAAGTACGCCGGCCCCCGCATGCTAAAGAAACATCCTGTATTGGCGGTGCGGTATATGTATCGCAAGAAATTCAAAAGTCATCCAGACCGATTACATAAGTGAATATCGGCGTTATAGCGTAAAGGCTGCTCAATCGACGTACTGGAAGGTACGCCTCAATCTCTGCCTTCACACATGCCTTGATCTTCGCTCCTGTAATCGGTCTGCCCGAGCTACAAGGTGAGTATCATCGTTATAGCGCCAAGGCCGCTCAATCGGCGTACTGGCAGGTACGCCTCAATCTCTGCCTTCACTTGTTTTTCATTTAAACTGCAATGATTTCAGCTTAAAATGATCTTTATTTATATTGCCGGACATACCCTTCCAGAATCGATTGGGTAGTGCCGCCGGAAAACCGGTTTTGGATAATCCCGTTTTTATCAATAATAATGGTGGTGGGAATGCTGGTGATACCGTAAGTATTAGCGACTTTACCGCCCGTATCCAGCAGCACGGTCATGGAATAGTTGTTGTCGTTGATATATTTGCGCGCTTTGGCTGCCGTTTCCCGGGAACCATCAGTCAGGTTGACAGTCAGCAGCACCGCCTCGTTACCTTGCGCAAATTGTAATGCTGCCTGGTTTATTTCCGGCATCTCAGCCTTGCAGGGAGGGCACCAGCTGGCCCAAAAATTTAATATTACCACCTTGCCGCGATAATCAGAGAGTTCTATATTCTGCCCCTGCAAATCCTGCAGGGTAATTTCCGGAGCGGTCTTTCCCTTGGTTGCCCCCTGGCTGGAAGCGACATTAGGATTGGTTATATCCGGTGATGAATTCGATTGCAAGTGGCGATAATAGCCATACCATCCTAATAACAATACGAGTACTGCAACGATCCATAATAAGCTCGATCGGCGTAGCGCCATTTTTCTTCCTCCTTGCTTTTTTATAATATACCCAGGGTCAAATAGCCTAGTTTATTGGTATATACAAGCAAACCCGCGGATATAAGGACCAGGCCAGACACTATGCTTACGGTGCGGTTATGTCTCAGCAAAAAGTTCAACAAGCCGCTGGCCCGATCGAAGAGGACTGCAAAAAGAATAAATGGCAGCCCCATCCCGGCTGAATAAAGCAACAACAGCAAGATTCCTTGCCCAATGGATTCTGAATTACCGGCCAATAGGAGAGCTGAACCGAGAAAAGCCCCGACACATGGGGTCCAGCCGAAAGCAAAAACCATTCCGAAGATGATTGATCTCATAAAATTGATTCCTGTCAGATTATATTCCCAATGTATATCGGTGTTGAGAAAATTCAGCTTCAGAATCCCGACAAAATTTAATCCCAACAAAATCATGATTATGCCGCTGATTTTACGCATTATAAAAATATGCTCCTGCAAAAAGCTGCCTAAGATAGTGGCAGTAGCACCCAGGGCTACAAAAACGATACTAAAGCCAATTACGAAGGCCAATGCATTGCTAACCAGCCTGGAGCGTCTGATTTGAGATTTATCGGTAACCCCGGCCAGGTAAAAAATATAAACCGGCAGCAGGGGCAAAATACAGGGAGAGATAAAAGAAAGTATGCCTTCTGCAAAACAAAGCAGGTACGGGATATCAGTCACTTTACCACCTACCAATCGATTTGATCCTAATCATTATAACTGATTATGCGGCTTCATAAATAATAGCCTGATTTTCCGAAAATTCCTTGACATTAACGTCGCGTCAAGGTCTATAGTGTTGAGTGAGAAGAGGGTGTGGATATGGAATACACGGTAAAAAAATTAGCCCGGATAGCCGGGATCAGCCCCCGAACCTTGCGTTATTACGATGAAATCGGTCTGCTCAAACCGAATCGAATCAGTTCAGCCGGCTACCGTATCTACGGGCAGATCGAGGTAGACCTCCTGCAGCAAATACTGTTCTACCGAGAATTGGGAGTCAGCCTGGATAAAATTAAAGACCTGCTTACCGATCCCAACTTCGATAAAGTCGTGGCTTTAAGGGAACATCGCCGTGAACTTTATTCCCGGAGGAAACAACTTAACCAGCTTATTGAGACTGTTGAAAATACCTTGGCAGCCGCCGAAGGAGGTAATATTATGAAGGATCAAGATAAATTTAATGGATTTAAGAAGCAAATGGTGGCCGAGAATGAGGAGCGTTATGGTAAGGAAATCCGGACCAAATACGGTGAAAAAGCCGTGGAACAATCGAATCAAAAGGTGCTCGATATGACTCCGGAACAATACGATGAGGTGACCCGCCTGAGCCAGGAATATATGGCATTACTACAGCAGGCCTTCCAAATTGGAGATCCGGGCGGAGATCTGGCCCAGCAGGCGGTGGACCTGCACCGCCAATGGTTAAGCTACTTCTGGCCGAATTACAGTAAGGAAGCCCATATGGGATTAGCGCAGATGTACGTGGATGATGAACGTTTTACCGCTTATTATGATGCCCAGCAACCGGGCACCGCGGCTTTTCTCCGCGATGCAGTTCGCATCTATACTGGGGTTGACCGCCAGTAGTCATTCGGATAATGTCAAATATATTGAGGCAACTTTCCGGGGATGGGGACCAGGCCGATATTGGGACTTGGTCACCATCCTCTCGTCCTTTTTTCAGACAATCCCTCCAAGCAAACCGATTAGATTGTAATCTCCTACCTGTACTAAATTCCACAGCCAGTCGGTTATAAATAGTGAGCCTTTTAGGGAATGCTTTGCATGAAGCTGTTTTGCCATCGTTACTTCAATCATAGACCGGGCCGACAAGAATTTAGGAGGGGGATGTCATGGACAAAATAAATTCCGACTGGCGGGCAATCTTGAAGCTAAGAATCTTAAAGGGCTGCTCCGTTGAAGAAACTGCTGCTATACTGGGGAAATCGACAATAGAAGTGGAGATTGGGCAATATCAGGCCCTATATTCCCTAGCCCGGACATTGGAGCAGTCCTGATATATACTGTGATAAGCTTTCCCCTTAACGGCCATTATTGACGTAAGGGGATGCCCATTAGTAAAATATGTAAAGGAGCAATCTTACTACCATATATTGAAAGGAGATGTTATCATGACTGCCAAGAAGCATTTCACTGCGGAAGAAGCCAAGAATATTGGCGAGAAGTTGGGAATAGACTGGAGTAAATTTGACGTTGAACAATACCGGATGGGGATGGACGTTGAACTGGAACATGGGCTCCGCGATCCGCATACCAATGTCACCAATGATGATTCCCTGACAACCGGGAAGATTGCTTTGGCTCATTTGAACGAGTTCCCCGATTACTACACTCGCTTGGAGAAGATGGAAAAGGAAGCTGAAGCATTTTGGGAAGGCAAATAGACTCTGACATTGCACAATTTACGATAGGTATCTAAACATGGACTCTGCCAAGAGGAATTTTGATAAACTAGCTCCAGACTACGATGATAATCCCGGCCGTACCAAAATGGCTGCTAATATAGCCAGCGCGATTAAGAATGCGGTAAACTTTCAGCCTGATATGGAGGTTCTGGATTATGGCTGTGGAACGGGGCTCATTAGCCTCGAGATACAACCGCTGGTCAGTTCGATTTTATGCGTAGACAGTTCCAGTGGTATGCTGCAGGTTTTAAGAGAAAAATTGAAGCTGCAGAACATATCCAATGTAAATGCTCGTCAATTGGATATGGATGCGGGGGAAGCCCTTGAGGGCGTGTTTGACCTGGTGATCTGCAGTATGACTATGCACCATGTGAAAAAACCGGATGAATTAATCAAAACCTTTTTCGAGCATACCAAGTTGGGTGGCTTTATCTGCATTGCTGACCTGGAACCAGACCGGGGACTTTTCCATGGTTATACCGAGGGTATATTTCACCAAGGATTCAGCCATGATTTGATGCGGGCTATGCTTGCAAATGCCGGATATATCGATGTAGGTTTCCAACCAGCTGCGGAAATAATAAGATTTGTGCCAGAGGGGCTGGCGCCATTTAAAATATTTCTGGCCACCGCTTCAAAACCATTTTGATTGTAAAACAATTTGTCCTGGCGGGAATTAGCCAGGACGATTTTTATGTTTCCTGCAGTTTTCGAAGAAATAGTGTCATGTAGTAATCCTTCAAGGTAAGCCTCAGATAAGCAAATGAAAATGCCTGATTGGTGGCGGGAGGATTCTGAATGAATTCGAGTGAGCGGGCGCAGAGGGCTTTTAACAACCCCTTCATAACTTTAAGCCAGCCTAATTTTCGCTACTATTGGATTGGCATGTGCATATCGCTGATCGGTAATTGGATGCAAAGCGTAGCCCAGCCCTGGCTGGCTTATTCACTCACCCATTCCGCGATTTTGCTTGGTCTGGTCGGAGCCATGCAATACCTGCCTGCCTTGCTTTTGTCACTAGTGGCCGGTGTGATTGTGGACCGCTTACCTACCAAGCGCTTGCTGTACTTGACCCAGGCCGCCTCCGGTCTCATTGTTATTATCCTTGCAATTCTGGTTTACTCCGGGCAGGTTCGCTACTGGCACATCCTGGTCATGGCCGGCATGCTGGGCCTGGTATCCACCCTAGACATGCCTGCCCGACAGGCTTTTGTCGTTCAACTGGTAAGAAAAGAAGACTTAATGAATGCCATTGCCCTTAACTCGGTAGCCTTTAATACCGCTAGGGTAATTGGTCCTGCCATCGCTGGAATTTTAATGGGGTATTATGGAGTAGGCATTTGTTTTTTGCTAAATGGAATTAGTTTTGCCGCTGTTTTGATCAGCTTATTCTTCATTGTACCTATACCGGTGGAAATAGCGGAGACGGCTCACAAAAATATACTAGCTGAGATCAAAACCGGTTTGAGGTATGTCTACGAGCATCGAATAATTCTGGAGTCTATAGTCCTGATGGCTATAATTGGTACCTTTGCGCTGAATAATAACGTGCTGGTCCCGGTATTTAACCAGGAAGTTCTTCAACAGGGAGAGCGCAGTCTGGGCTTCCTGCTATCCTTTGCCGGAGCCGGATCCCTGATAGGAGCACTGATTATTGCAGCAATAAGCCGCTCGGGCCCAAGGAGAGCAATAGTATATGTGATACCGGTAATCATCGGTTTATTACTGATATTAAATAGTCTGAACCAGAGTTTCTGGCTGACTGGCTTATATCTGGCTGCTACAGGATTATTTTTTAATCTTTTTTCCTCCACTATTAATACCACTGTCCAGATGAATACCCCTGATCACCTGCGGGGCCGGGTGATGAGCCTCTATACCCTGGTATTTGTTGGCTCGACCCCGGTGGGTAATCTATACGCTGGCTGGAGTGATGAATTTTGGGGACCCCAATATGGTTTTGCTGCCTGTGGCGTCATGGTGTTGATCTTGCTGACCGGTGTTTATCTATTCAATCTGGTGCTGAGAAAAAGGATGCCAAGCGAAGAACTTGCTTGATTAACAATAAAAATTACGGGCAGAAAAATAAAACACAATGCAAACACTGATATTATTTATATTGAAGTTGATGGAAGGGGACTGGCCTTGACGAGCGAAAAGAATATTACCAGGGCTAAGGTGGCATTGGTGAAGTGCCGCGACTATGACTTCCAAACTGTTGCTGATGCCGTATCCCGTGGGCTGCAGCTCATTGGTGGGATTGATTCCATGGTTAAACCCGGAGAAAAAATTCTGCTTAAACCTAATCTTTTGGCCCCTGATCCTCCGGAGAAATGCGTTACTACTCATCCGGCAGTATTCAGGGCTGTGGCCCAGCTGCTGCTCCAAGCAGGTGCGACGGTCTCTTTTGGTGATTCGCCGGGAGTAGGTTCAACCGCCCGCGCTGCCCGCCGAGCCGGGCTGGCTGCCGTTGCAGATGAATTAGGCCTGACCTGGGCTGATTTCAGCCACGGCGAACAGGTTTTCCATGAAGATGGCATTCAAAACAAGAGGTTCAACATTGCTAAAGGGGTATTGGACAGTGACGGACTGGTCAGCCTGCCCAAGCTGAAAACCCATGGTCTTACCAGAATGACCGGAGCCATCAAGAATCAATTCGGATGTATTCCTGGACTGCTTAAAGGTGAATTTCACGTTAAATTGCCTAATCCAGATCAGTTCGCCCGCATGCTGGTTGACTTAAATCTTTTCTTAAAGCCCCGGCTGTTTGTTATGGATGGGGTAATGGCCATGGAGGGAAACGGACCGCGGGGCGGGACTCCCAAGAATATGGGGGTCTTGCTGTTCTCCACTGATCCGGTAGCCCTGGATGCAACCGTCTGCCGGCTGATTACCCTTCGGCCCGAAGACGTACCTATGCTCAGACATGCTCAGGAAATGGGGCTGGGAACTTATCGGCAGGAAAATATTGATTTATTGGGCGATCCTCTGGAATCATTCGTGCAAAAAGATTTTAGAAACAGAAATCAGTCGGGGAGATCAATACAAACTTCGTGGCTGCGCAACCGGATTGTGGCGCGTCCCTACATTGACAGCAGCCGCTGCATCAAATGCGGTGTCTGTATTGAGGCTTGTCCGGTAAAACCAGCAGTGGTTGATTGGGGCCCAGCTGAAAAAGCGGAGCCGCCGGTTTATCAATATAACCGGTGTATCCGGTGCTATTGCTGCCAGGAAATGTGCCCGGAGGCCGCCATTGATCTGCAGGTCCCATGGCTGGGAAGGGTGCTGGCCCCACTAAAGCCCTGACAAATGGTGAGCTGGTAATCTAATCGTGTCTAACGCCAGGAACACAGGTAGGTTTCAGCAATATCGATAACCGAGAATATTACGAATCCCATAAAGCTGAGAACCACTATTCCCGCGTACATATCCAGGTAGTTAACCCGCATCCAGGCATCCATTATAAAATAGCCCATCCCATATTCGGTCCCAAATGTCTCCGTGAAGAACAATATCGAAACCGCTGTGCCCAAGGCCAGCCTGGTAGCAGTCAAGACTTCGGGCAAAGAGGCAGGAACGATTATCTCTGTCAACTTCTGCACCTTGCTGGCGCCCAAGGACTGCAATGAATGGAAAGTTTCTGTCGGTATAGACTTTACGGCATCGCGGGAGGTAATAATCACCTGGAATATTACTATCAGTACTATCATAATCAGCTTGGAGATTTCCCCCAGACCAAAGAGGAGCATGACCACCGGAAGCAAAGCCAGTTTGGGAATTGGGTAGGTGAAGTAAACCAGCGGTGCCAGTAGTTTGTCCATACGCTGGAAGTATCCCATTAAATACCCCAAGGGAACACCTAAGACCACTGCCAACGTAATTCCAGCCACAATACGACCCAAGCTGTATACCAGATGTATGGACATTTTTGCCGTGAAAATTTCGATAATATTGTGAAATACAGCCCAAGGGGAAGGTACGATAGGGAGATTTATAAGTTCCGCTAATACCCACCAGGCAATGATTATTACTATGAAGCTATTTAGTGCACCCAGCCATTTATTGGAGGTCAAGCAGATCAGTCCTTGCTCAATGTTTTTCTAAGTCTCATGGCCATGGTATGATATTCATCCCTGAGGCGCAGGTTATCCATTTGGAAACAGGGATTATCGATAATCTCCAGTATCCGACCTGGGGGCGGCGAAAAAACGACTATTTTGCTCCCCAGATAGAGGGCTTCATCTACACTGTGGGTTACGAAAACAGTGGTTACGCTGTTTTCTTTCCATATCTTCAGAAATAACTCCTGCATCTCCTCCCTGGTTATAGCATCCAGGGCAGAGAAGGGCTCGTCCATCAACAGTAAATCAGGCTTCATTATGAATGCCCGGGCAATAGCGACCCTTTGCTGCTGTCCGCCGCTAAGTTCCTTGGGGAACCTGTCCAGAAGAGAATCGATATCCAGCTGTTTTAAAATATATTGAACATATTCATCCCGGTGGGTTTGATATTTCTTGATTTTTATTCCCAAAAGAGCATTTTGACGTACTGTTTTCCAGGGCAGCAGTCCATAGTTTTGCAGTATCATTCCTATGTGCTGCAGCTTGGGATTGACCGGCTGTCCGTCAATAGTTACTATTCCCGCATATTTTTTTTGGATACCGGCCAGCACATAAAGGAATGTGGATTTTCCACATCCCGATGGGCCAATGACAGTAATTATTTCTCCGCTCGGAATGTCCAGACTCAGCCGGTCCAAGGCCAAAACCATCCCGGTTTTGGCCTGGTACCAGACTGACAGGTCTTTAACTTCAATCACAAGATTCTACCTCAATACGTCGGCGTTAACCAGGTCCTTATAGTTGTAGGTGGTCTTAACCAGTTGTTTTGCCTGCATCCAGGCCATGACATCGTTGAAAATTGTCTCGGAAGGAAGCTCTGCTTTATTGTACTTGGGCATTTTAATAATGTCTTTTACACCTTCCGGGAATCCCATGCCCGCAATGACAGAGTCGATATAGGATGCAGTGGATTCGGTCTGCAAATAGGCAATAGCGTCATTATAAGCTCTCATCACTGCCTTGATTTCTTCAGGATTATTCTTAAGGGTTTCAGCGGTAAAAGCAACCGTCACACATTTATTGGCCAGTTTATCGGTGTCGGTCAATACGGTGGCCCCATCCTTGATGGCCAGACTGGAAAACGGTTGGACCATGATAGCGGCATCAACTTTGCCACCCTGCAGCATCTCCAGCCGGGTAGGTAATTGCGGTATAATCACCTTGTTTATGTCACCCGGCTGCAGTTGGCCAGTTGCCAGCATGCGATCCAAGGTATACTCCATGACTGTATTGCTGGATAATCCCACATTCCTGCCCTTGAGGCCATTGACCGAGGTAATTCCAGTGCCTTTGCCCGCAATAAGCTCGATGGTCCCGTCGGTCTTGGAACACATGCGCAGATTTATGCCGCCGGCATTGGCAAATATGACTGCCACCATATCGGATACTACCCCGTCCAACTGACCGCTCTGAAGAGCACTATCCCGATCTTTGGCACTTTTGAACGGGACTATTTTGACCTGAACCCCCTGTTTGGCATAATAGCCTTTTTGGTCAGCGATCAGGAAAGGAACCGAGTCAACATCTGGCATGATACCAATAGTAATAGTCTTGGCGGGTACCGAGGAGGACTTGTCCTTGCTGCAGCCGGCAGAGAATACTGCCAGAACAAGGATAAGCAGCAAAATTAACGGTTTTTTCATTACGAATCTCCTTTGTAAAAATATAGCTTACATTATATACCAACAAACAGTCATCCTCTACATTAATCCGGGGCTTTATTTATTAACTCTGCAATTGTTGGTCTATCCATCGAATAACCTGGCGATAGAAAAGCAGCTCCAGGTGGTTTACCTTCATAGTTGTTTTGACTTTTAGTCTGGCACCGCCCTTGACTATCCCATCGGTATTTAACACACTGTCAACAAAGACTACTCCATCACTGGGGGCCGAAATATCACCGGGAATAGGACCAAACATATGGTTAGTACCAGCCAGAACAAATAACTCGATCCCGGCCTCCATACCCGCCTTTTCCAGTTTGGATATCAAAAAACCACCGTCAGCCATGGCGGCATTAATTCCCCGGGAATGGCTTATGAATCCCTGACCTCCATAGTAGGTGGTCCACCAGTCAGCCTGGGTCATATCCAGGGGATAGCGATCCGTCCACTTGTAAAGCATCTGACACTGCCCTGGAAAAGCACCATCATGATATATGGCCTGGGCGGTTGTGTCCACCGATGAACCCAGATAATTGATGCGATCCCAGGCAATAACCCCGTTGCTGCCGCTCAAATAGATTGGGACTGAGATAGAAGGATTGCGAAAGGCGAAATCAGTCCCCAGGTTGGGTGTGCCCAGCATTATACAGCGCCGGACATCACCCCGATAATGAGTACTGCCTAAGTTGGACATGTAAATTCGAGCTGCCAGCCCTCCCTTGCTGTGGGCTATCAGATCTACTTTATCAGTTTTACACATAATCTTTATCTGGTCGATAGCGTGGGCCAAGATTTCCGCCTGGTAAAAGTTGTTACCGTGGGTGTGGGCAAACGTTAAGGCAAATACCCTATAGCCAAGCTGTACTAACTGCTGCTGCATTCCCTCGTACCCAAGGTTGTAGAGATTTACAAAAGAGATAGCGTCCATTCCGGCCCCGGGGACCAGTACGACAGGAATTTGATTTCGATTTTGCTGCCAACCCGGCGCCAGGTGGAGCAGGTATTGATCTGAGGAAGGACGGGCGCTGCCGAAGGACTTAATAATATTGCTGTCCAAATGCTGGTTGGATTTGCAGAAGGGTTCGCGTTGGTTATACAAAGCAGGCACATGACAGGATAAGATACCGTCCCAATAGTTGGAGCTATTAGGCACAAGAGCCCGGTGATTAAATAGAATTGATATCAGATCGTCAAATTTACCCATTAGCACCAATCCTCCTAATTGCCGCCGGCAAAAAAGGGCGGTGTCGAAAATAATATGGGAGTTTAAGCACATCCAGCTAGAATATTGTTATTACGAGGGAGATAAGATAATTCCGAAAACCAGTGTACTGGAAAAACCTTCGCATGGCTAGTAATTTTTTGGCTAAGCGGTGCAGATAACCAAGAAAATAATTCCACCGCAATTTTCTGAACTTGTGCTTGATTTTTGTAATATATTCTGTTTAATATAAATATATAAACTGAATCAAATTAGTCCACTTTAGAAAGGTGTGAGATGATTGCAGATTACCCGCCAGACCGAGTATGCTATCAAGACCCTGCTAGAACTTGCCAAAGTGCCATATGGGCAGCTTTTGCCGAGCAAGGTTATATCGCAGAAGCATGCCATTCCCGAGGATTTTCTGCACAAGACCATTCAAATGTTGTCTCGGGCCGGTCTGGTAGCAACCCAACGGGGTATTCAAGGTGGGGTGAGACTGGGGCGAACTCCGGATAAAATTACAGTAGCGGATGTGATCGAAGCAATGGAAGGACCGATTGCGCTCAATGTATGTCTCGGTCCCGGGTACCAGTGCGAAAACCAGTCCACCTGTCAGGTTCGGAAAGCCCTGGCTCGAGCCCAAAAATCCCTGGTAAGGGAGCTCAAGAAAACTAGCCTGGCCGATATGGCTGCCGAGGAATCCGAGCAGGGGAACCTGTCACAATAGTCAGTTGTCAGATTCAACACCTTAGAACATGGGGGAATATTAAGAACATGAGGGAGGAACGATCAATGTTTTGTAATCAGTGCGAACAGACATCCAAGGGGACTGGCTGCGCCACTATCGGCGTATGCGGTAAAAAGCCGGAAGTAGCAGCGTTGCTTGATTTGCTTACCTATGCAGTCAGCCAGATGTCAGAAGTTGGACGCCAGGCCAGATTAAAAGGCGCCGTCGATTTCAAGCTGAACCATCTATCCACCAAGGCCTTATTTGCGACCCTGACCAATGTTAATTTTGATCCGGAAGCTATTGAAAAAGATATCCGGGAAGTAGTTGCAAAAACCCGGGAGATGGCCGCCAAGATCGGGATTGGAACTGATTTTATTCTAAATCCGGCTGCAGATTTGGCTGGGCTGATCAAGCAGGGTGAAGAAACGGGTTACCCGGGCAGCAAGGAGCAGAATCCGGATATTCGTTCCCTGAAAGAAATATTGTTGTATGGAGTCAGAGGAGTGGCTGCCTATGCTCACCACGCCGCTATTCTAGATAAGGAAGACGAGCAGGTGTATGCCTTCGTTCACGAGGCTATGGCCAGTCTTATTGGAGCCGATCGCCCGATGGAGGACTGGCTGGGTCTGGTTCTAAAGTGCGGCGAAATCAACCTTAAGGCCATGGAAATACTGGATGCCGGAAATACGGAAACCTTTGGCCATCCCGAGCCTACAGAAGTGAAACTCGGACAAGTTAAGGGCAAATGCATTCTGGTTTCGGGGCATGACCTGAAGGACCTTAAGGACCTTCTGGAGCAGACGGAAGGCAAAGGTATCAACGTATACACCCACGGGGAAATGCTGCCGGCGCACGGTTACCCGGAACTCAAGAAGCATGCTCACCTGGTTGGACATTATGGCACTGCCTGGCAGAACCAGAAAAAGGAATTTGCCGCCTTTCCGGGAGCGATTTTAATGACCACCAACTGTATCCAAGAGCCCGCCGTCAGTTATTTTAGTAATATATTCACGTCGGGGGCGGTCGGCTGGCCGGGCACAACTCATATTGAAAATAATGATTTCGGGCCGGTAATTAATAAAGCTATCGAGCTGCCAGGTTTTATTGAGGATACTGACAAGGGCTCAGTCTTAACCGGTTTTGGGCGCAATGCGGTATTAAGCGTAGCGGATAAGGTCATTGAAGCGGTGAAGAGCGGCGCCATAAAAAGATTCGTACTGGTGGGAGGATGCGACGGGGCTAAGTCTGGCCGCAATTATTATACCGAGCTGGTCGATCGCCTGCCTGAGGATTCCGTTGTCCTGACCCTGGCCTGCGGGAAATTCCGTTTCTTCGACCATAAACTCGGTGACATCGGTGGCATACCTAGGCTGCTCGATATCGGTCAATGTAACGATGCCTATTCGGCAGTGCAGATAGCGGTGGCCCTGGCCAATGCCTTCGGCTGTGGGGTCAATGATCTGCCCTTGTCGATGGTGTTGTCCTGGTACGAACAGAAGGCGGTTTCGATATTACTGACCCTGCTCTACCTTGATATTAAGAACATCCGCCTTGGTCCCAGTCTGCCGGCTTTCGTTTCACCCAATGTACTCCAGGTGCTGGTAGATAAATTCGGTATCAAACCAATCTCTACGGTTGATGAAGATCTGGCGGCTATAGTCGGTTAAGAAAGGGGCTGAAACAATGATTAAAGGGACTTCTATTAATATTGGTGAATATTTAGGGCGCACACTAAACCCGGTTGATTTTATCGATTACCAGGAAGGAGCCGTGGTCAGCAAAACTTTGATCCAGCAGCCCACGGGAACCATTACCCTGTTTGCTTTTGCCAAGGGGCAGGGACTCAGTGAGCACAGCGCCCCATTTAACGCCATGGTAGTGGTCCTGGATGGGCAGGCAGAAATCAAGATTGCTGGGGAGCTTAATAAAGTCGGTACCGGTGAGATGATTATTATGCCCGCCAACGTGCCTCATGCGGTCGATGCCCCGCAAGATTTCAAGATGCTGTTGATTATGATCAAGTCCTAGAGACAAAGCCAGGGTAATGTGACCCAGCGGCAGTAAGGAGTGAATCTGAGATGGTAATGCGAAGTATCATAAAAATCGATGAAGAATTATGCAATGGCTGCGGAGCCTGCATCTCACCCTGTGCGGAGGGGGCCCTGGTTCTGGTTGACGGCAAGGCCAAGGTTATCAAGGACGAGTTGTGCGATGGAGCCGGATTCTGCCTGGGCGTGTGTCCACTGGGGGCACTGTCGCTGGAAATCAGGGAAACAGATCTTTTTTCGGAAACGGCTGTGGAGGAAAAGAGGAACAATGCACCTCGACATTACATTCCCCAGCGCTGCAACTTTTGTTTGACCAGCGAAGAAGATGCGTATCTGCTGCCCATCAAACACCAGGGGGAATCAAATTGGGTTTGCACCCGCTGCCTGCCGCGCCTGATACACGGATAAAATAGGGCTAATATCGATTATATTAAGCCGCTTGTGATAATTCCCGCCTCTGTGCCATAATTAACTGGTGAAGGGGCGGGTTGTCCTATTTAACCGAAAAAGGGCAGGTTATAGAGAATTCTGATGCTTCACCTGGAACGCAGATTTTGGGTTGATAATTAAATCCAGCTGACCATATTTAATGTTAAAGCGGATCGCTGCAGGGGGAACGGGTATAAAAAATGGATTTAGGGCTTTTATTTACTACCGCTTTTATAGTAGCTTTATCCGGGGCTATGATCCCGGGACCAATGCTTTCAACTGCTATTGCAGAAACCCTGCGCCGTGACTGGCGGGTTGGACCTTATATGGTTCTCGGTCATGGGGTGCTGGAAATCGGCTTGATAATCGCCTTGGTGGCGGGATTGGCAGGGTTTCTGGTACGCCCGGATGTAAGTCTGGTAATAGCCTTGTTGGGCGGGGTCGTATTGATTTTCCTGGGCGGCATGATGAGCCGCGATCTGCTCCAAAGCCGACTATCGTTGGAGGTGGACTCCGCTTCCCAGTCTAATAGGATCCGGATACACCCCGTGGTAGCAGGGGCGACCGTCAGCCTGGCTAATCCCTACTGGTGGCTGTGGTGGGCAACGATTGGATTGACCTACATAAGCCTTGCTATGAAGAGCGGGACAATAGGTATGGTGGCTTTTTTCAGCGGGCATATCAGTGCAGATCTGGCCTGGTATTCAATAGTATCGATAGCATTAAGCGGGGGGCGCAAGTTCTTTAATCCCACCATTTATAAAGTTATTCTGGGTTTTTGTGCCTTGTTTTTAGTCGGCACCGGGGCTTATTTCATATATAGTGGCTTAATGAGCTAAGCGTCGAAGGACGCAAATAGATTTTAGAGAAATCCGCATCGTCCCCTAATAACCCAGCAAGGTCTCCATTAGTAAATCAATTACCACCCGATCAGTAGGAAAGGCCAGGGGTGGGACCGATCCCAACGGGAAATAAGCCAGTTCGACCAGATCATCACCCGGCATCATAACGCCACCGCATATTTCCGCCAGGAACCAGATACCCACCGTGTGACAATTGGGATCATGGAAGTTCGACTGAACCGTAAACACTCGTTTTATTTCAATCTCCAGGTTGGTCTCCTCAACAAATTCACGCTTAATACCAGTGTAAACATCCTCGTGATACTCCAGGTACCCGCAGGGAATGCACCAGAGATCACGATAAGTCCCACCTCTTCTCCTGCCCAGGAGTAGTTGGTTTTGCTCATTCATCACAATGGCTGCCACCCCGACAATGGGATTTTCATAAAAAACGTAGGAACAGGTCTCACAGGTCAAACGCGGCTGCTCCAAAAGCTGGCGATAGTGAAGCTGTCCCCCGCACTTGGGGCAATAGAAATACCTCTGTTTCCTAATATCCAAGTCATGCACCTTCCTGGACTGGATTTACTTTTCAAATGGTCCGCCTGATTCATCTTGTTTATCTTGTTTATGGATGTCTAAAATAAGGCCCTGGTAAATATAAGCCCGGTGATTGCTAATAATATTATAGAAGAATCCGGTCGATGATGTAATGTTGCTGCTTTATTATATTTCGAAGGTGAATTATCAGGTTTTATATTTGCGGCATGAAGCTGATTTAGGAGACGATCAATTGGACTGACCAACATTAAAAATCAAAGAATGTGAAATGTATTACTTATACAAAACTTGACAATAAGATTGTCAGATTATATATTCTTGTTAAGGACATAGTTGGGAGGCAACAACGTGGTAGATGTATCCCGTAGTCAGCCAGTATATAACATCAGCGTAGCAGCAGAACTGGTAGGTGTTCACCCGCGGACGCTGAGGATATACGAAGAGACCGGTCTGATTTTCCCGGCTCGAACCGGCGGAAATACCAGGCTGTTTTCTAATGCTGATATTGAACTGTGTCTGCGTATCCGTTTCCTGACCCAGGAAATGGGACTTAACCTGGCTGGGATCAAACTAATTCTACGGTTGGAACAAAGTTTTAATTTCCGCATCGAGGATTGGTGCGAATGAAACCGGACAAGGCAAATAAGCAACGAATATTTTAGGAGGTGTCTTTCATGGGAAAAGCTGTAGGCATAGATTTGGGAACTACCAACTCCGCGGTAGCTATTATGGAGTCAGGTAAGCCAGTAATTATTGTAAACGCTGAAGGAGACCGGGTTACCCCGTCCGTAGTAGGGTTTACCAAGGATAACCGGCGCCTGGTCGGAACCCTGGCCAAACGCCAGGCGATTATGAATCCGGAAGCAACCATTTATTCGGCCAAGCGTTTTATCGGCCGTAAATATGATGAAGTAACTGCAGAGATGAAGATAGTGCCATACAAAGTTATCCGCGGTGATAACGATAAGGTTTATTTTCAGATCCAGGATAAAAAGTATGCGCCGGAGGAAATCAGTGCCCAGGTATTGCGCAAACTGGTTGATGACGCCAATAACTACCTGGGGGAGAAGATTACTGATGCGGTTATTACCGTACCGGCCTATTTTAATGATGCCCAGCGCCAGGCAACCAAGGATGCGGGGCAGATTGCAGGTTTAAATGTCCTGCGAATTATTAATGAACCGACGGCGGCAGCCCTCTCCTATGGGCTGGATAGCCATAAAAACCAAACCGTCATGATATTTGACCTGGG
>CAZOZX010000033.1:0-20804 GCA_964584415.1 uncultured Syntrophomonas sp. | reverse complement strand
GAAGCGCGCTGGGCCATGGAGGAAGCACTGGAGAATATTCAAAACGGCGTTTTCGCCAAGAACTGGCTGCTGGAAAATACGGTTGGCCGTCCCCAGTTCAACGCCCTGAAACGGCAGAACCGGGAACATTTGATTGAGGAAGTTGGCTCAGAATTACGGGGTATGATGCCCTGGCTGAAAGAAACCAAATAATACTGTTTATGGATCCCGGCGGCACGGGAAAAGGCAACTCCCTTTCCCGGCCGCAATATAGAATGGAGGCTTATAATGGGTGATACTAACAGGGTTTACCTTTTTGATACCACCCTGCGCGATGGCGAACAATCCCCCGGGGTTAGCCTGAATGTAGAAGAAAAACTGGAAATCGCCCATCAGCTGGCCAATCTGGGTGTGGATGTGATCGAGGCTGGATTCCCGATATCTTCCCCCGGTGATTTCCAGGCAGTCAAAACTATAGCCCAGAAGGTAAAAGGGCCTACTATAACCGGATTATGCCGGGCTACCCAGATGGATATAGACCGGGGCTGGGAAGCGCTCAAATATGCTGAGTCTTCCCGGATTCATACCTTTTTGGCTACCTCCGATATTCACCTGCGGCATAAACTGCAGATAAGCCGGGAACAGGCTCTGCAGCAGGCTGTGGATGCGGTCCGCTATGCCAGGAAATATTGCCCCGATGTGGAGTTCTCTGCGGAGGATGCTTCTCGCAGTGATATTGATTATCTGGCCCAGGTTATAGAGGCGGTTATCGATGCTGGTGCCACCGTAGTCAATCTGCCTGATACAGTAGGGTACGCGGTCCCGGAGGATTTTGGTGAGTTCATCCGCACCTGCATGGAGCGGGTGCCTAATATCGATAAGGCTATAATCAGTGTTCATTGTCATGATGACCTGGGGATGGGGGTGGCCAACTCCCTGGCCGGGGTAGTTAACGGTGCCCGTCAGATAGAATGCGCAGTGAACGGTATTGGGGAAAGAGCCGGCAATGCATCGCTGGAAGAGATAATTATGGCTCTGTATACCCGTAAATCTTTTTATCAGAAAACTCTTAATATAAACTACCGGGAGATCTTCCGTACCAGCCGGCTGGTCAGCAGTCTGACCGGAATGGTGATTCAGCCTAACAAGGCCATTGTAGGTGACAATGCTTTTGCGCATGAGTCAGGGATTCACCAGGATGGGGTATTAAAAGAGAGAACTACCTATGAAATCATGAGTCCAGAACTGGTGGGGGTTTTTAAGAGCAACCTGGTACTGGGCAAGCATTCCGGCCGGCATGCTTTTAACAAGCGATTAAAAGAACTGGGCTACAACCTGGATGATGAGGAAATAGCCCGCGCCTTTAAAGGCTTCAAGCAGATTGCCGATAAGAAAAAAGATATCAGCGACGATGACCTGCATGCCCTGATCAAGGATCGAGCCAAGGCGGTACCGGAACGTTTCAAACTGGAGTACCTGCAGATAACCGCGGGAACCAGTGTTGTACCCACCGCTACCATCAGGCTGGCCATTGATGAAAAGGTATTCGACGCGGCCGCAACCGGGAATGGCCCGGTGGATGCAGGCTGCCATGCCGTCGATAAAATAACCGATATCTACGGAAGAATGATTGATTATAAATTACAGGCTGTGTCCGCTGGCAAGGATGCCCTCGGCGAGGTCCAGTCCCGCATCAAAATCGGCGACAAGGTATATAACGGCCGCGGTTTGAGCCCCGACATAATCGAAGCAAGTATCAAATCCTACATTAATGCCATCAACAAATACTACTACGATCTTACGCTCAACTCCGAAGATTAAATTAAACACCATAATGGAGGAACACATATGGGAATGACTATCAGCCAGAAGATACTGGCTGCCCATGCCGGCAAAGAGCATGTGGAAGCTGGAGAACTGCTTAATTGCAAAGTGGATGTCATCCTGGGTAATGATGTCACCGCACCGGTAGCTATTGCCGAGTTTGACCGACTGGCCCGGGATAACGTTTTTGCCCCGGATAGCATTGTACTGGTCCCGGACCATTTTACTCCCAACAAGGATATCAAGTCCGCCGAGCAGGCTAAAATAGTACGGGACTTTGCCCGCCAGCAGGGCATCAAGAATTATTTCGAAATCGGACAAATGGGGATTGAACACTGTCTGCTGCCGGAACAGGGATTGGTCGTACCCGGTGATTTGATTATAGGCGCTGATTCCCATACCTGTACTTATGGGGCGCTGGGGGCTTTTGCCACCGGAGTCGGTTCAACTGATATGGCGGCCGCCATGGCCACTGGTGAGGCCTGGTTCAAAGTACCGGAGAGCATCAAGTTTATATATTACGGCACCACCCCTCGTTGGGTAGGGGGCAAGGATTTTATTCTGCATGCGATTGGCGACATCGGTGTGGACGGAGCCCGCTATATGTCCATGGAATTTACTGGTGAGGCGATCAGCCGTCTTTCCATGGATAATCGCTTTTCCATGGCTAATATGGCCATTGAAGCGGGCGGTAAAAACGGGATTATTGCCGCGGATGAGATAACCCTGGCCTATGTTAAAGACCGGGCTCAGCGTCCCTATCGAGTTTATCAATCCGATCCGGATGCCCAGTATGCGAAGACTATTGAATATGATGTCTCGAAGCTGGAACCGGTAGTGGCTTTCCCGCATCTTCCCGAGAACACTCGGCCGGTAAGCGAGGCGGGTGAGGTATGGCTCGACCAGGTGGTTATCGGTTCCTGTACCAACGGCCGTATTGAAGACCTGGGCGCCGCCGCCGAAATCCTCAAGGGGCACAAGGTCTATTCGGGTCTGCGGTTGATCATTCTGCCTGGGACCCAGGCCATTTACCTGGAAGCCTTACGGCGTGGTTATATTGAAACCTTTATCGAATCCGGAGCGGCTGTAAGTACTCCCACCTGTGGGCCCTGCTTAGGCGGGCATATGGGCATACTGGCCAAAGGTGAGAAAGCCCTGGCCACAACCAACCGTAATTTCGTAGGCCGGATGGGACATCCGGAGAGCGAGGTTTATTTGAGTAATCCGGCGGTGGCAGCTGCCAGTGCTATTAAAGGTAAGATTACCCCGCCGTGGGAGGTGTAAGAGTATGAAACTAACCGGCCAAGTATATAAGTTTGGCAGCAATATCGATACCGATGCGATCATCCCCGCCCGCTACCTGAATACTTTTGACCCGGCTGAACTGGCCCGTCATTGTATGGAAGACGCCGATGCGGAATTCCCCAGCAAGGTTAGGCCTGGGGATATAATCGTAGCCGATAAGAATTTTGGCTGCGGCAGTTCACGCGAACATGCTCCCATTGCCATCAAGGGGGCGGGAATCGCTTGTGTGGTAGCTGATTCGTTTGCGCGGATATTTTACCGCAACGCCATCAATATTGGGCTCCCCATTTTGGAATCCCCTGAAGCCGCAGCGGCCATCCAGGAAGGTGACCAAATCGAGGTTGACCTGGAAAGCGGCCAGATCCGCAATTTGAGAACCGGTGACTTGTACCAGGCTACTCCCTTCCCGGAATTTATGCAGGAAATCATGGTCCGGGGCGGTTTAATAAACTATGTTAAAGACAGCAAACAAAAGTAGAGCCCGAAAGGAGAAGACTGATGTATAAAATTGCAGTGCTCCCTGGAGACGGAATTGGGGTGGAGATTGTTCCTGAAGCGATCAAGGCCCTGCAAGCTATAGGGGAGAAATGCGGTCATGAGTTCCAGTTTACCGAAGCCCTGATTGGCGGGGCCGCCTATGATGCGGTAGGGCATCCTCTGCCGGACGCAACCCTGGATATCTGCCGGGAATCGGATGCCGTGTTGTTGGGGGCCATCGGCGGTCCCAAGTGGGATGAGCTGCCGGTACATTTACGTCCGGAAGTGGGAGCCTTACTGCCGTTGCGCAAGGAATTAGGACTTTATGCCAATCTGCGTCCCTGTATATTATTCCCTGGTTTGCTTAAAGCCTCGACTTTAAAAGAGGAGGTTATCGCCGGGGTTGATTTGATTGTCATTCGTGAATTGACCGGGGGACTGTATTTTGGCGAAAAGAGCCGCGAACAGACTCAGGATGGCGGGCAGAAGGCTACCGATATACTTAGTTACTCCACCTATGAAATCGAGAGAATCGTACGGTTTGGCTATGAAGTGGCCCGCAAGAGGAACCGTAAATTGTGTTCGGTAGACAAGGCCAATGTGTTGGAGAGTTCCCGCTTATGGCGTGAAACTGTTACCAAAATGGCCGAAGACTATCCTGATGTTGAAACCACCCACATGTATGTGGACAACTGTTCCATGCAGCTTATCCGCAATCCTCGTCAATTTGATGTAATTGTTACCGAGAACATGTTTGGCGATATATTGACCGATGAGGCTTCCATGCTGACCGGTTCCATCGGTATGCTGCCCAGCGCTTCCATCGGTGGTGAGGTTGGGCTCTATGAACCATCCCACGGCAGCGCCCCGGATATTGCCGGCCAAAAGAAGGCTAATCCCCTGGCTACCATTTTATCGGCAGCCATGATGCTGCGCTATTCATTCAATTTGGAGGCTGAAGCGCGGATGATTGAGCAGGCGGTAACCAAAGTAATGGAGGATGGTTACCGTACCCCGGACTTGATGGAGCCAGGCAAAATATTGGTTGATACGGTCCAGATGGGGGATCTGGTTAAAGAAGTAATACTGAAGAGTTAAAGGGAGGAAATGAATTGGGGATTTAAAGTTGGATGTCAAGATTTATGATGTTACCCTGCGGGATGGAGCACAAGGGGAGGGTATTTCCTTCTCGATTGATGATAAGATCAAAATAGCCCGCAAGCTCGATCTGCTCGGGGTCTCCTATATTGAAGGAGGCTGGCCGGGGAGTAATCCTAAGGATCTGGATTTCTTTCGCCAGATGAAGAGTTATGAACTGCGGAATGCTCAGCTGAGTGCTTTCAGTTCGACCCGCAAACCGGGTATCAGTGTAACGCATGATAATAATATTACTTCACTGCTGGCCGCAGAGGTATCGGTGGTGGCTATCTTTGGAAAGTCGTGGGATTTCCATGTCCTGCGTGCCTTGGAGACCACCCTGGATGAGAATCTCAATATGGTCCGGGAGACGATTGCCTATCTCAAGGATAAAGGCCTGGAAGTCATCTTCGATGCCGAGCATTTCTTCGACGGTTTTAAGCATAATCCCGAATACGCGCTGCAGGTTTTGAACGCAGCCGCCAATGCCGGGGCCGATTGTTTGGCCTTGTGTGATACCAATGGCGGGACCCTGCCCTGGGAATTGGAGAATATTATCAGGAAGGTACAGGCAGAATTTAAAACACCCCTGGGGATACATGCCCACAATGATTCAGGATGCGGGGTAAGCAACTCGTTGGCGACACTGAACCTTGGTTTTACCCAGGTCCAGGGTACCATTAACAATCTCGGCGAGCGCTGCGGCAACGCTGATCTCTGTTCGATCATACCCAACCTGGAATTGAAGATGAATAAACGCTGCTTGCCTACCGGCAACCTTAAACGGCTCACGGAAATATCACATTTCGTGAATGAGATAGCCAACATGCCCAGCCCCAATAACCAGCCATTTGTCGGCTATGGGGCTTTTGCCCATAAAGGCGGCATACATGTGAGCGCGCTGCTGAAAGACTCCATGACTTACGAACATATCAATCCCGAAGAAGTTGGCAACCACCGCCGGGTACTGGTATCTGAGCTGGCGGGAATCTCCAACCTGCTTTATAAGGCCAAAGAACTGAAGCTGGATGTCAATAGTTATGATGCCCAGACCCGGGCAGTAATCAAGCAGATTAAAGAGCTCGAAAACCAGGGATTCCAGTTTGAAGGAGCGGACGCTTCACTGGAGTTGCTGCTGCGCAAGGCATTTGGCCAGCTGGAGGACTTTTTCCAGCTCAAGAACCTTAAGATTATTCTGGAGAAGCAGGAAGACGGTGATTTCGTAGCGGAAGCATTTATTAAGGTGACGATAGGCGACCAGACGGTACATACTGCCGCCGAGGGTGACGGACCAGTCAATGCCCTGGACAATTCGCTGCGCAAGGCTTTAACGGAAGTTTATCCTGAGATCAGTGAGATGCACCTGGCTGACTACAAGGTACGTGTATTGGATGGCAATCTGGGCACAGCGGCCCGGGTGCGGGTACTTATCGAATCCGCCAATGAAAGCGAAAAATGGAGCACTGTAGGGGTTTCGGAAAATATTATTGAGGCCTCCTGGCAGGCTCTGGTGGACAGTATAAATTATCTGCTGATGAAGAAGAGACGACCCGAAGAAGCCCGGTGATGGATTTAAATACCAGACCCAAGCTGAATGGCTCAAAAATATTTACGTAATAAATAGCCCCGGTCATAAAAATGTGACCGGGGCAACTTTTTGGACGCAGCTTTTTAGTCGACCATTTTCAGTCCAACGGCCAGGGCGCTGGAAGAGATATTGCTGATAGTGACGAAGTCGATGTTGTAAGCTTGCTGCTCAACTTCTACTACATAGGTACAGCAATCAGGACAGCCGGCACAGGAGCACCAGCTGAAACTGAACGGTTCAGAGACATTCTGGAAGGCATCGGTCGGAAGAGGCGGCGGATTGGGGAAGTTCTGCGACCTTTCGAATACCCAGGTTCCGAGGCAGATGGTTGATCCATCACATACTTTTTTAAGCTTGAATACCAGGCGCAGAAAATAATTGGCCAGGTCGTTGATCCGATAGGAGATTAAGGCTGAGAAGTCGAATTTCACCACCGCATCGATAAGGTCGCTGGTATCCAGGGCCAGGGTAGACTGCACTGCCGAGTTGTCATAACCGCCATTGACAACAATACTGTTGGCTTCCCTCAGGCCAAGAAGATTGGTAGGAATGGGGGCTGAACCAGTGTTGGTTCCGCATTTCAGGATAGTGGCACTTTCGTAGCGGGGTTGAGGTTTATGCCAATGCACGGGGGGGCAGTATTCCTCGTATTTGGACTCGCGCTCGGGATATTTGGGCTCTTCACGATCTGCATACTTGTAAGAATCACGATAGGTTCTGTTACACTTCATTCTTCAAACCCTCCTGTAAATAATTTATTGCCGGGCAGTGGGCTATGAATTTCCCGGCTCTACTGTAGGTTATTCACCAACCTATAAATTGGTTACAGTGGAAAATTGAAAGTTAAAAAGGCAAATAAACGGTGCGGCCCCAAATGTACACAGCCGTAATAAAAAAGTTGCCATTATTCACAATATTTTGCTAAAGTAGTCTTCGAGGTGATAGGAATTGAAGGCAATGATAATGGCTGCCGGAGTAGGGTCCAGACTGATGCCGATGACTACCGATATACCGAAGCCCATGATCCCATTGGCCAATTATCCTCTCATGGCCAATACGGTGAGGCTTTTACAGCAGCACGGCTTCGTGGACTTAATCGCCAACCTTCATTATCACGGGGACTGCATTAGCAATTATTTCGCGGATGGCCGGGATTTTGGAGTTAACCTGCAATACTCTCCCGAGGAAGAATTGATGGGTACGGCTGGAGGGGTCAAACGCTGTGCCTGGTTCCTAAATGAAACCTTTGTTATCGTAAGCGGGGATGCCCTGACCGACATTGATCTGACCAAGCTGGTCCAGGCTCATCGCCGCCATGGGGCCCTGGCTACCATCGCCCTGAAAGAAGTACCCGATGTGGAACATTTCGGGATTGTAATCACTGATGATAATAACCGTATCAAGAGTTTCCAGGAGAAACCGCGGCCCGAGCAAGCCCTGAGCCGAGTGGCCAATACCGGCATATATGTATTTGAGCCGGAAATATTTGATTATATCCCCGCCGGACAATTCTATGATTTCGGCAAGCAGCTGTTTCCGCGGTTAGTTGAGATGGGAAGCCCTTTCTTCGGGGTCCCCATTGATGAATACTGGTGTGATGTAGGCAACCTGGATACTTATCGTGCCGCTCATGCCGATCTGTTGTCGGGCAAGGTACGGGCGAAGATGGTTGGTGATTTGCAGCGCAAGGATGACAGCCTGGTCTTGTTGGGAGAAGGAGTTCGCCTGGGAAGACGGGTGAAATTTTCCGGTAGTGTGGTCATCGGCCCCGGCACTCGGGTAGGTAATAACGTAACCGTAAGTGATTCGGTTATTTGGGACCACACCATTATTGAGGACCAGGTAAACATGCAAAGCGCGATAGTGGGGGCAAATTGCCGGATACCGCGCGGGACCATTATCGATCCGGGAGCGGCTATTGCCAGCGGTTCCAAGTTAGAGATAATATCGACCCAAATAACGGGAAAAGAAACGGAAGTGGACTTCTGATCTACTCCACATACCGTCAAAAAGGTTTACCGCCGCGCTAATTAAGAAGAGCCATTCAATCGACGCACTTAATGTACGTTTCAATCATGGCTCTGCCGATCGCTTGGCTGTAAACCTTTTTTGTTCGCTCTGACCCAAATCCCTATTTTCGTTTCTTGCCTACTCCGCTGCAGGTGTCTCGGTTGAATTCAATAATGAGTCAAAACCTTTGTCCAGATCTTCGATAGCGAAGTCTTGAACCTGATCCATAACACTGTCGTCCACCGGGCTCATATTAAATATTCTGAACTTACCATTCTCTTTTATAAGCAAAGCGGCCTCCCGGCTGGTCGGCTGGCCTTTCTCCAGGAAATCATAAACCACCAGAGCGCTATTCTCACCGATCTTGGTATATTCCCCCAGGATTTTAACGGACAGACCTTCAGGAAGAGTATTTTCGGCTTCTATCTCGGAGATGACCGCCGAGATCTCTTTTTCTATCTGGCTGCGCTCAGCTAATAGCTCAGCGGGGGTCTTGTCCTGATAATCAGGCAGGAAGCGAACTGCCCAGAATACACTTAGGTCGGCTGCTACAGTATCATAGTCCTTGGTAAAATAAGCGTTATAAAAATTCAATACCGTTTTTTCCGGCTCGGGTTTATCCAGGAAGGCAGCGTATGAATACAGCCCGGCTAGCAGCAGGATGATAAGAACAAATAAAGACCTGGGTACACGGCGTGGTCCAGATGTAACCTTGGCCGCATGGGATTCACTATTATGAGATGAACTAGACAATTTCCAAAAACCCCCGTTCCATTTACTATATAATAAGTCCAAACTCTATTGTAATCCATTTGTCTCCAATTAACAAACGGTGGAGTAGCGCTGTTACTATAATATGGGAGCGTAACGGGTAACATACCAACAGGATAAGGGCAAAGGGCTGGAGGAAATTACCATGAAAGAAATAGTGGTGGTCGGGGCCGGGCCAGCGGGAATGATGGCCGCAATTACAGCCGCGGCTGGAGGCAGCCGGGTTACCATTTTGGAGAAGAAGGAGCGGGTAGGCAGGAAATTGGCGATCACCGGCAAGGGACGCTGTAATATAACCGCCGATGTTGACCGGGATGGTTTGATAAAAGGGATGCCGGGCAATGGGCGTTTTCTCTACAGCTCTTTCAGTGAATTTTCTAATCGTGACCTGATCGAATTTTTCTCGCGGCGGGGGCTGCCGGTGAAGGTGGAGCGAGGGCACCGGGTTTTCCCGGAATCAGATAAAGCCGGGGATGTGGTAGCACTGCTGCAGCAGGCGATGCGGGATGGTGGGGTCAGACTGGTCGTCGATTGTGAAGTACAGCGGCTGATCCTGGAGGGTGGCCGTATTGCCGGGGTGGAAAGCCGTCAGCAGCAATTCGCTGCTCAAGCCGTGATCATCTGTACCGGGGGGCTCTCTTACCCAGCTACTGGTTCTACCGGAGATGGTTATCGTTGGGCTAAGGCGGTGGGTCATCAAATTATTGAAACCCGGCCGGGATTGGTTCCTTTAGTAGCGGAGGAGGATTGGATCCGAGAATTACAGGGGCTTAGCTTAAAAAATACCCGCGCGGTGGCATACGATGCCGGCGGCAGGAAAATAAACGAGGATTTTGGAGAACTCTTATTCACCCATTTTGGCCTGTCGGGACCGATAATTTTATCCATGAGCCGAGATATAGCCCAATATATCTACCAGGGGAAGCAACCGGTCAAATTAGAGCTTGATCTCAAACCAGCCTTGAGCGAAGAAAAACTTGATGAACGGCTGCAAAGAGACCTGGCTAGGCAGTCGCGCAAGATGTTCAGAAACTCACTGGATGAACTGCTGCCCGCTAAAATGATCCCGGTGATGATTAAATTAAGCGGCATAGAGCCCGATAAACCTTGCCATCAAATTACCCGCAGCGAACGAATGAATTTGGTGAAATTACTGAAACACCTGCCCATCAGTATCTCTGGAACCAGACCTATAGCTGAAGCTATTGTGACCGCCGGCGGTGTCAATGTCAAAGAGATCGACCCTAAAACCATGCAGTCCAAATTGGTTCCCGGACTATATTTCGCCGGTGAGGTTCTGGATGTGGATGGTTATACTGGCGGCTATAACCTGCAGGCTTGTTTTTCTACTGGTTTCGTAGCCGGCAAATCGGCAGCCTTGCCGTAGAATGGGGCCTCATAGGGGCTGATTGGACTGATTTAAGACTGCTTGTGATGCTCCCGCGCTGGGCTGGCTCCGTTGACGGTCCAGCCCATATCTGCTATGATTCAAGTTGGTAAAATGCCAGAGAGAACAGGAGGAAACGTAAGAATGACGCCGAAAATGGCCCAATATAGTGGGTCAGCCCAATATATTGTTAGTGATGAATTGAGAAATAGTGTCAACATAGCTATTGCTCTTGGTAAACCCTTGCTGATTAAAGGAGAACCGGGCACCGGTAAAACCATGCTGGCTCAGAGCATAGCTGAAGCCCTGGATAAAAGATTGATTATCTGGAACATCAAATCCACCACCAAAGCCCAGGAGGGCCTGTACGTTTACGATACCGTCCAGAGACTATATGACAGTCAATTCAAGGATCATGATGTAGCTAATATCAAGCAGTATATAAAGAATGGCAAATTGGGCGAAGCCTTCCAGAGTAATGCACAGGTAGTGCTGTTGATTGACGAAATCGACAAGGCCGACCTTGAGTTTCCCAATGACTTGTTATGGGAACTGGACCAAATGAGCTATTATATCCCGGAAACCAAAGAAACCATAACTGCTCAAACCCGGCCGATTGTTATCATTACCAGCAATGCTGAAAAGGAATTGCCGGATGCTTTTTTGCGGCGGTGTATCTTTCACTACATCGCCTTCCCGGATCCTGAGGAAATGGAACGCATCATCATGGTTCACCATCCCCGGCTGGACCAGCGCTTGCTGGAGCAGGCCATGGAGACCTTCTATATGCTGCGTAATCTTAACAATATTCAGAAAAAGCCCAGTACCAGCGAATTGATCGACTGGCTGCAGGCTCTGGTGGTGGGAGGAATCAGTCCCAACAAGATAAAACAAGACATACCTTTCCTGGGCGTACTGTTGAAGAAGAACGAGGACCTGGACCTGCTGCTGAATGCGATCCACAATAAAACCCAGAACAGGTCGAATCAGCGTTCCAGCATGTGGCGGTAGGAGAAAAACATTGTTTACCGGATTTTATTATTATTTGAAAAATTTTGGGGTGTCGGTTTCGCTAAACGAATGGCAGGATTTAATGGATGCTTTGGACCAGGGTATGGCGGGGTCCAGCCTGACCGGGTTCTATTATCTATGCCGGGCTCTGCTGGTAAAGACAGAGGCCTACTATGACCGTTTTGACCTGGCTTTTGCCAGTTATTTTAAGGACCTGGAGACGAAGGAAGGGCTGCCGGAAAAGCTGTGGGATTGGCTCAACCGCGAGATACCGCCCCTTGAAATAACGGAGGCCATGCGGCAGAATCATCGCCAGCTGGATATCGAGGAAATGAAGCGGATGTTAGCCGAACGTCTGGCCCAGCAAAAGGAAGAGCATCATGGCGGAAATCGCTGGGTAGGCACAGGCGGCACCTCACCTTTTGGTCATTCCGGGTACCATCCGGGAGGCATTCGCATCGGCGGCAATACCCGCAACCTCTCGGCCGTCAAAGTGGCAGGTATGAGGCGGTTCCAGGAATTCAGGACGGATGAAACTCTGGGGATCCGGCAGTTTCAGATAGCCCTGCGTAAGCTGCGCCAGTTTTCGACCCGCGTGGACGGAGCCCGGGATGAACTGGACCTGGACGGTACAGTTGACAAGACCTGTCAGAATGCCGGCCGGCTGGAGTTGATGTGGGCGCGCCCCCGGATCAACAGGCTGAAAGTGATGCTGCTCATGGATGCCGGTGGTTCTATGTGGCCGTATACCCGGTTGTGTAATCAGCTGTTCACTGCCGTTAATAAATCCAACCATTTTAAAGACTTAAAGATATTTTATTTTCATAACTGCATTTACGATTGGCTCTACAATGATCCCAGCTGCAGCCAGCGCAATTATGTCGACACCGAATATATTCTCAATACCTGCGATTCCAACTACCGGGTGATAATTGTTGGGGATGCCAGTATGGGATACGCTGAACTGATGCGTCCTCATGGCATCATCGATTGGGAGTTAGAGAACGAAGTTGCGGGTATCGAGTGGCTGCAGCGACTGCGCCAGCACTTTGAATATTCAGTCTGGCTCAATCCGATCGCGGCCCAATATTGGGACCGGGTTGAGGGAGCCTTCACGATTTCAGCCATTAGACAGGTATTCCCGATGGAGGAACTTACCATAGAGGGATTAGAGCGCGCCATAGGCAAACTGAAGAGCCGGTCCCGGGTTGGGAAGGAGATTAAAGTTGCGTACCGATAATCAGGTAGAGATAGTGGTCGACGGAGTTACCGGGGTGGGTAAATCCAGCCTGGTCAGGATTATTAGCGAAGAAATGGGCCTAAAACCTTTTGACGAGATGTTTGACGACGAATATCGCCTGCTTCATAAATTTTTTCATGATCGCGAAAAATGGGCATTTGCTATGCAGGTCAATTTTCTGACCAATCGTTTCAAACAGTATAGATACGCGATGAAGGTGGGCCGAGCGGTAATGGACCGATCGATTTTTTCAGACAAGATATTTGCGGTGATGTATCTTAACCATAAATACCTTAGCCCGGAGGAGTACGCGGTTTATAACAATCTGCTCAATACTTTTTTGGATCACGTTCGGGCTCCCAAACTGATGATATATCTCCGAGTCGATACCGATGAAGCAATCAGACGCATCCATCGCCGGGGACGCCCGGATGAGATGGAGGTGGAACGCGAATACTGGGATATGCTGAACCAATTTTATGAGAAGAACTACCAGGATTATAATTTAGGTCAATTGCTGGTACTAAACGTCGACCACCTGGATTATGTCCATAAACCCCAGGACCGTACTTTCATACTGCAGGAGATAAGCCGGGCAATCCAAACCATAAAGGACAAAGCAGCAGCCCATTAAGGCCTGCTTAACTGGTCAGGCGGTGAATTATGACAATTGTCCTTGGGACTATGGCAGGGCTGATTTTTCTGCTGTACTCCTTCTATTTCTATAAAATCATCAAGGAAGTGCCCCAGGCATTTGAACTGGAGCTTATCAGGTCATTAGCCAACTGGATAATAGCCACTGGAGCACCCAGTAAGGCCTATCTGTGGGCAATGTTCTATACCTCGGTACTGCTGGAGGCCCTTTACTTTTATCTAACCGTGACCTTGATCCTCAATCCTGTCATATATATGCTGACCATATTATTCATACCCCTGGAAATCTTTCACCTGATTCGCTTGGGATTGGGCTTGAGGCGCTTTTTCAATGGGGTATCCCTGCTTGGCCAGGTATTTTCCTGGGCGATTGAGAGAATCAGCGCGGTAATGTTTTTTACCCATTCCATGTTGGTCCTGGTAAGCCTGATGTTTTTCCTGTAATTTTCGCTGGGATGTCCATTTAAAGCAGTCCCGAACCAGATCGGTATATGACTTAGAATATAAGACCCTTCCCCAACGGGGGAAGGGTCTTTCTGTAGAGGAGACGCGATGATAAGGGAATCAAGACTTTTTAGAATCCAGTCTTCAAGTATTTTGGTAAGACAATCTTGCGATCCGGAGTAATCTGGTAAACTGCGGGAATAACTGGACCTTTATCACTAATGGTGCTACCCGGTACATATGCACTGTCCGGTAGAACACGTCGTACTTCAATTAAACTTGAACCATACCAGTAAGAAAAACTATTAATAATGCCTATGGCAGTTGGCCTTCCACTACAAGTATTAATTATGCATGGTTTGCCATTTACTTCTCCCATGTAGATAGCCACATGGCCTATATGCGTCCTGGCTGGTGCGTCGGAATTCCAGAAGGTAAAAATGTCCCCCGGTTTTAGCTTTTCTGTACCTACCAGAGTGTATTTGGATGTTCCGGATATTTTCCTGCTATAAACACCTGGTACCTTTACCCCGACTGAACCATAATTCTTGGCCGCCGAAGTAATAGAATAACCGAAATCCTTATAGACCAACGATACAAAGTTTGAGCAGTCTATGTAACCAGTGGTGGCGTATTTGGTATGTCCGTATTTCATAAAACCATATTCCATATACCATATCGCGCGACCTACCAGAGCTTGAGCCAGACTTCCATCATAGCTGGTACGCAGAGAATCCACTATGGGTTTCTCGTGACTATTATATTCACTATCATTTGAAATATAGGTACTTGCTCCCCCCGGTTCAGGTAGTGATACATTCCCACCTAATGCGGCAGTCAGGGCTGCCTTCGTTTTCGGACCAACAATGCCATCCGGTTTTAATCCTTGGGAATTTTGAAAATTCACTACCGCATTATAAGTTTTGGGACCAAACCATCCGTCAATACTATTCGTATAAAATCCTAACCCGGCAAGATCTTGCTGCAATTGACTCACGGCGGAACCTTGGCTGCCCAAGGTCAGATCTGCTGAACCATAATCGCTGGCCTGAGCTGATAAAGGTATTATGGCGACCATAAGTAAAGCCACTACACTCAGAAAAAACAATTGCTTGCTGCGTAATGTTAACATCAGTTCCTCCTTTCTAAAGTCAGGTACGAGAAAACTACAAAACTTCAATACATTTTATTGGCGCCTCCATATATCAACAATTCAACTAAAGTTGTTTACTACCTTTTGGTAAATATGGACAATTGATGACGGATTAGGTGATTGGAGGTCAAAAAGGGTCGGATACGCCTGGCTTTACAGGCTGTGGAATGGGCTGGGTGGTAAATTGTGACAGGGCCCCTAAATGGATAAAGATGCGAAAAGTTGGTGAGAGGTAAAAAGAAGGGTTTATCTTGAGGTAGCGGACCTAACGGGGGAGATTATCAACAATCGGCTTAACTTCAAGCCAGTTGGTAACTCTGGTGATATTTTTGGCTTCCAGGTAGGTGTTGTATGGATAGTCGAATAAAATAACCGGGAAGAATCGGCTTAAATCCAGGGCCTGCCCATCATGATCTTCAATCATAAGATCAATCCTGTGATCCAGGCAGGCCGCCAGTTTATTAAAGTGATGCATATTTTCGCTGTTATTCATGACCAGATGATCGTAGGCTATTTGATGCCGGTCCAACCATTCCAGGGTTACGGTCCTAACGAGGTGATTGCGCTGGTTGCGGGAAGTAATAAGAACAATGTCATGCTCCTGGTGCAGGTCACGGATAACCTCCAAGGCCTGCGGTTTAGGTGCAACCTGACGATAAATGTCGGCTAGAAAATTGGCTCGGAAAGCCCCCAAATCATCAATCTTCCAGGGGAGGGCTTCCTCCAAATTATACTTGGTGAGGTCAAACTCGCTGGAAAGGTGGTTAGAATTCGCATAAGCACTAACATATTCAATAATAATTTCCCGGGTGTCGGTTATGGTATTATCGATATCAATCCCTATTATCATAGATGGCTGCCTTTTCTCTGCCGGTATTGGCAGTTGAAGTGAACCTTTAAATCTAATTATCAGAAAAAAACTGGACAGGAGCAAGGGCTCCTGTCCGATCACACATCTATTATTAGCGGAGAATGCTGCCGCCGATAACCATCCTCTGGGCTTCGGAGCTTCCCTCATAGATCTCGGTGATCTTGGCGTCACGCATCAGGCGCTCAACCTTGACCCCTTTTACATAACCATAACCGCCGTGTACCTGAACAGCTTTAACCGTATGCTTCATGGCCGCTTCGGCACAGAACAGCTTGGCCATAGAGGCTTCCTTGGTGAATGGCTTGCCCTGATCTTTGAGCCAGGCGGCATGATAGGTCAGGAAACGGCAAGCTTCCAGATCAGTGGCCATATCCACCAGCCACCATTGTATGGCCTGGTTTTTGGATATGGGCTTGCCAAATTGGATCCGCTGTTTGGAGTAGCTGATACATTCATCCAATGCGGCCTGGATAATGCCGATAGACTGAGCGGCTATTCCGATCCGGCCGTGGTCAAAGCAATTCATGGCGATCTTCATACCATTGCCTTCGCCGCCTAACAGATTAGCTTTGGGGATGCGGCAATCCTGGAAGATTATTTCAGAAGTTTGCGAAGCCCGAATTCCCATTTTCATGAAATGGCTGCCTACTTTCAGACCTGGGGTGCCTTTAGGTACTATGAACGCACTCATACCTTTCGCCCCCGCTGATTTGTCAGTCCAGGCGAAGGTGACATACGTATCGGCAACCGGACCATTGGAACAGAATGTTTTGGTACCATTCAGGACATACTCGTCCCCGTCCAGCACTGCTGTGGAAACTGCGGCTCCGACGTCGGTCCCGGCACCGGGCTCGGTAAGCGCGAATGCACCAATATGTTTGCCCTGGGCTAGTGGGGTCAGATAGGTTTTCTTCTGTTCTTCGCTACCGAACAGCAATATAGGATTTAAGGCCAGACCGGTATGAACCGACATAGTGAAACCGGTGGCTGCGCAGGAACGGGATAATTCTTCGACTGCGATTGCATAAGAAAGGTAATCAGAGCCCTGTCCACCATATTCTTGCGGGAAGGGCATCCCCATCCATCCGCCCTCGGCCAGCTTTTCAATTATTTCCTTGGGATAGCGGGCAGTTTCGTCTAACTCTACAGCGACTGGTTCAACATATGTCAAGGCGAATTCCCTCATATTAGCACGAACCAGTTCTTGCTCATCGGTGAATGAAAAATCCATACATATTCCTCCTTTGTCTGTCGATAAGATCGGGTTGCTTCCTAGGTTAGGGGGTACAATCTCCGATAGTGAAAATCCCTCCTTCCTGGCCTTGGACATTCAAGCACAATGTTTTGAAACGGCTGAATCGAAAACAGCTGCATATACGATGGTGATGGCGATGAAACAAATTGCTCCTCAGCTTACTTATCTCACTATACTCCAACTATATTTTGCACACTAACTATTTGTCAACCAAATATTTTATCGTATTTAGGTGATAATAGAGCAGTAAGGTAAGGAGAAACGAAAAAGGAGTTCAGCATAAGCTAAACCCCCTTTACAGACCGTCAAAAAGCCTGATAGCGGTGTTAATAAGGAATTTTTACCGTTCAGTCGACGCAATGTACACCTCCATCACTGGTATTCCTTTTGCCTTGCTCTGAGCTTTATTTCTCGGTCTGCCCTATCTAGACTCCTTTGACAGCATGAAAAAAGGGTTTAGCACTAAGCTAAACCCTTTATTAGTTCCTATTAGCAGACTAGCGACGTCTGGCTTGGAAACAATCCCGGCAGTAAACTGGTCTCTCACCGGTCGGTTCAAATGGAACCGTAGTTTCCTGACCACAACCAGCACAAATGGTTGAAAACATTTGGCGCTGTTGTCTGAAACCTGAGTTGCCGCCATTACGCTGCATCTTGCGAGCTCTTCTGCATTCTGGGCAGCGTCCCGGTTCATTTTCAAAACCTTTTTCTGCGTAAAATTCTTGCTCGGATACTGAGAACAAGAATTCATTGCCACAATCCTTACATACGATATATTTGTCCTGTAACATGCATCCATCTCCCTTCTGAAGTACTCTTGGACTGAATCCCCCACAAAGGAGACTATTAAAAGAACAAGGCAAGCTAAATTCTAATTCAAATATATGCCATTGTCAAATTGAAAACGAAAGCTTACTTAATTAGAGTCCGGGATTGGATATCAACCTTCGGCTTTGGTGCACTCCGGCTGGGGTGGTTTTTTGAATTTTTCTTTTAACAGACCGATTAAAGCTGGCAAACAGGTCACAAAAATAATGCCAAAAACCACCAGGCTTAGATTGCGTTCCACTATCGGGATATTACCAAATGCCCAGCCACCCCACAAAAACAGGGTTACCCAGCTTACGCTGCCAGCAAAATTATAAATCAGAAATTTTCCCTTGTGCATACCGCCTATTCCAGCCACAAAAGGAGCGAAGGTGCGTATAATGGGCAGGAAGCGGGCCATCACAATTGTTTTCCCGCCATGCTTCTCATAAAAAGCGTGGGTCCGGAGAAGGTGACTTTCATTAAGAAAACGTATCTTGGTACCGGTAAAAATCCTGGGGCCGATATAACTGCCGATCTGATAATTGACCACGTTGCCTAACACGGCTGCGCTCATCAGGGTTGTCCCGATTGCAACTATATTGATTTCGCCGCCCGCGGCCAGAGCTCCTAAAATAAATATGAGGGAGTCACCGGGGAGAAATGGCGTTACTACGAGCCCAGTTTCACAGAATATGACCACAAATATTATTAGATAAACCCAAGTGCCATAATTGCTGATTATATCTACCAAATATTTATCCAAATTGACGAATATATCTATAAAGGTAAAAACTAAGCCAGAATCCATGTGGTTTGTCCTTTCGAGTCGAACCTGGAAGCGTAAAGACAAATAAAAAAGCTGCTTGCGCAAGCCGAATTATATATAATTTTGTGCAATTTAGTCTAAATTATATGAAAGGTTTAGTCAATAGCCGAAAATCCTGTTTAGTCTTGATTTTCTCAGGTTTTATGGGTATTATGAATGGCAATACCAAATTGTGTAAGCGGATGAATTTGGGGCAGCGAGGGATGAGTTGCCCCTGCTCCGGTTAAATTAATTATGAAAGATTTTGCCGGGACGCGAGTATAGATATTTAATATATTATCTGACGCTAAAAATAGAGGTACATTGATGTTTGAAGCTATTTTATTCGATCTTGACGGTACTTTGCTGGACATTGACATGGATTTTTTCCTTACCAAATATTTTCAAGAGATGGGTAAAATGGCTTCTCAGATTGGGTTAAGGGACCCTGAACTTATTGTTAAACAGATACTGATATCCACGGATGTCATGATTAAGGATAAAAATCCGTATATTTGTAATGAAGAGGTTTTTATGCAGCATTTTTTCAGCTCCCTGTCGGCTGACGAAGTGCAAACCAAGGCTTTCTTCGATGAATTTTATAGGACTGGTTTTCCCCGCCTGCAGAAATATTGCAGCACCTTTAAAGGAATCAGGCAGATGATGGAGCAGGTATTCACCAGTGGTGCCAAAGTAGTTATAGCCACCAATTCGGTTTTTCCGCGGCGGGCTATTCAATTACGTCTGGATTGGGCGGGGGTTGGTGACTTTCCCTTTGATCTGGTAACATCCTACGAAGTCATGCATTACTGCAAACCAAGTCCTGAATATTACCAGGAGATCGCTGACCAAATCGGTGTCGAGCCATCAGCCTGTCTCATGGTTGGCAACGACCGCGATGAGGATCTTATCGCCGGTTTGATTGGTATGAAGACATTCCTGGTAGAAGATCGGCTGATCGACCGGGGCTATGATATGTACACCCCCGATTGGCGCGGGAGCCTTGAGGATATGTTAAAGTTTATGGACGAAATATCGCAAAAAAGGATTGCCTAGGCAGGTAGAACCATTTACTTTGGGCTGGTAAATGCGAAATATATTGAAAGAATACTGTATTTTTGGTAGAGTATATAAGGTTGAATCTAAAAACATTATATTCCAGTGGCAGCCCTATTAGAAGTAATCCTACTAAACTAGAGAAAGAGGTCGTGTGATGGACGGCTTGTTGTATGATGCCTTATCAGGCATTGTAACTGTGGCGGAAGCAATCGTTATCCTGTTCTTATTGTACTATTATTACGTGTCCGTCTGGGGATGGCGCAAAAAAGAGGAAGTAAAGGACTTTACCCCCGAAAAGAGATTTGCTCTTATAACTGCAGCTCATAACGAGGAAGCAGTACTTCGTTTCCATTTGGAAAGTCTGAAGAGATTGAACTACCCGGTGGAACTATTTGATATATACGTTATTGCCGACAACTGCGAGGATAATACCGCAGGTATTGCGCGCCAGGAGGGGGCCTTGGTATATGAACGGTTTTCGCCCCAAAAAGGTAAGGGTTATGCACTGGAATGGATGTTTGAAAAACTCTTTGAAATGGAAGAGCAGAAATACGACGCTATTTGCTTATTTGATGCTGACAACGTTGTATCAGCCAATTTCCTGCTGGAAATGAACTCTAAATTAAAGCAGGGCTATCGTTCGATTCAGGGTTACCTGGATACCAAGAACCCCAACGATTCATGGGTTACGGCTTGTTATGCTACTGCTTACTGGTCGATGAACCGTATGTGGCAATTGGCCCGTAACCAAAAAGGCCTGTCCAATGCCTTGGGCGGTACCGGTGTATGCCTGGAATATAATCTGCTTAAAGAATATGGTTGGGGAGCAACCTGCCTGACCGAAGACCTTGAATTTACCATGAAGCTTATAATGAATGGCATTAAGACTTCCTGGGCTCACGAAGCCAAGGTATTTGACGAAAAACCGGTTTATTTCTCCCAGACCTGGAGACAGCGGACTCGTTGGCTGCAAGGCCACTGGGATGTTGCCTTCCGCTATATGATACCGTTGGTCAAGAAGGGT
>CAZOZX010000032.1:20753-20988 GCA_964584415.1 uncultured Syntrophomonas sp. | reverse complement strand
GAAATCATGTTCACTGAGGGCGGTTTGGTTAAAATTCTGTTTAAGCGATAATACTATCGCTTCCTCTTCGTTATCCAGCAATAGGGAGTGAAGAGACTCTCCTTTATAAGCCAGGGTATATTCCATGCCCGGCAGTAAAATGATATCGGATGTAGGGATAACATTCAGGTGCTTTTTTTCTTCGTTTTGATACATAATGGTACTTCCTTTCTACACAGGTCGTAAATTAAGTGAA
>CAZOZX010000032.1:0-20743 GCA_964584415.1 uncultured Syntrophomonas sp. | reverse complement strand
ATAATCATTTATTATAAAGCCAATATTTAAAGGGATTGAATCCCCCTAAATAAATACGCTATCTTAACAGAGCTGCTTGAATCATTTTTATCAGATCGTCCAGAATCGGAGAAGTATCCTCAGGCTGGTTTCGGTACTGAACCGCCACGGCTTTTACCGGATTAAATAAAATAGCCTGGATATTTACATTATCGACGTTTTTCAAAACCCGCCGCCGCTTAAATTCATCCAGGACGTCCTCCATGGGCATTCGCCCCTTGTTTGCCTGGCAATGTTCCAGTAAAGCCGGGCAGCTGGAATACTGTTCTACAAAATAGAAAATCTCGCCGTTGTTGTTTATAAAGGTGTAATAGGACTTGACTATGGTTTCAATAAATTGTTCGCCGGTCATGTCCTGCCGCACCCGGTCCCGTAAAAAATTTCTTACCTGCTGTTGGTATTCTTGATAGATGTCTTGCAGCATAGCATCCTTATTATCATAATAAATATAAACCGTAGCAGGCGATACACCTGCCTCCCGGGCTATCTTGGATATGGATGCACCCTGCAGGCCCTCCGAGAGAATTAGTTTGAGTACGGCCTGCTTAATACTCTGTAATTTCCTATCGTCTTTCCTTCGCATAACATCACCTACTAGTTGAATAGTAAATGATCATTCATTTATAGTCAAGGAAAAAGTTGCCTAATCCCATGTTTGACGTGCTGCCTGGGGTGCTTTATGATAAATAGAAACCTATTCTGAACGGAGCGGGGGATAGATTATGGAACATGAGAATGAGAGAAAGATGGCAGTCTTAATTGACGCTGACAATGTCTCCGAGAAGTATATAAAATACATTTTTGATGAGATCTCCAACCATGGGACTCCAACCTATAAAAGAATCTATGGGGATTGGACCAGTCCCAATCTTTCATCCTGGAAAAATGTCCTGCTTAGTTATTCAATTATGCCTATCCAACAATATAGCTACACCACCGGTAAAAATTCTACCGACTCCGCTCTGATAATTGATGCCATGGATATTCTATATTCCAAGAACGTGGATGGATTCTGTATAGTGTCCAGTGACAGTGATTTTACCCGGCTGGCAGCCCGACTTCGCGAGGCCGGAATGTATGTGGTAGGGATGGGGGAGAAGAAAACCCCTCCGCCGTTCATAACCGCGTGTGAGAAGTTTAAATACCTGGAAGTCCTGGCGGAAATGCCGGCACCGGCAGCTCCCGCCCAGGCAATTACCCCTACTGCAGCATCCATGACGCCGTTTCATCAGGAAGGTATGGCTAGCATTGAAGAGCTGATAGAAACCATCCGTACCATAGTCAACGAGACTTCCGATGATGAAGGCTGGGCCTTTTTGGGTGAGGTAGGGAAAAAATTGAATAAGCGTTATCCTGATTTTGACACCAGGAACTATGGCCATGCCAAGCTGACCCCGCTGATTTCTTCCCTGAAACAATTTGAGATCCAATCCCGTAAGACCAATCGTCCCCATATAACTTTAAAATATATTAAGAACAAGTAATTCGCGGCCATTATCTTTAAACTACTTGAATATCTTGTGTTTTCCCGCTATGTGGCGGGAATTTCTTTTTGTGGTCCGATAGGAAAAAGAAAATAACGCTGTATACTGGCTTCCTGGTTTGACAAAACTGGGGGTAGATATAAAATATATATAGTTAGCCATTTGCACAAAGCTGTGCACAAGAGGAGGACATATGCCGACGTTGAGAAAAGATTTGCTCAACCCAGATTTGAAAGAAGTCTTAGAGAGTTTTCAATTAGATAAGAATTACATCGAAGGGGAAGGTAGTTATCTTACCGATGACTGCGGGATTCGCTATTTGGATTTTATAGCCCAATATGGTTCAGTGCCTTTTGGTTACAATCCGGACTTTATTTGGGACGCGCTGCTTGATGCCCGTACTCGTAAACTGCCCAGCCTGGTGCAGCCGTCATTGCCGGGTGAGGCTTTGAAACTAGCTAATATGCTGGCCGAATGTTCCCCCGGTGACTTGTGTTATTGTACCTTTTGCCAGAGCGGAACCGAGGCAGTTGAGGCCGCTATCAAATTGGCCCGATCTACTACTGGCCGGGAAATAATTATTTCTACTAAAAACAGTTTTCACGGCAAGACCCTGGGATCATTATCGGCCACCGGCAAGCCATCTTACCAGGAGCCATTCAGAGCCCCGGCCCCGGGATTCCTCAAAGTGCCGTATAATGATGCGAACAGCTTGCGCCAGACATTGGAAACCCATCCAGGGGAAGTGGCAGCGTTTATTATTGAAATGATTCAAGGTGAGGGCGGAGTTATTTTAGGCCAAGACCAATACCTGCCTGAAGTACAGGAGATATGTCATGAATTTGACATCCTGTTTATAGTTGATGAAATACAGACTGGATTGGGGCGCACTGGCAAGTTGTTTGCCTGTGAACACACTGGCTTGAAACCAGATATCATGTTATTGGCCAAGGCTCTGGGTGGAGGCCTGGTACCGCTGGGGGTATGTATGAGTTCTCCGCGGGCTTGGAATCAAGACTTTGGAATGCTGCACAGCTCCACGTTTGCCAATAACAATGTTACCTGTGCAGTGGGTGTTGCTGTCCTGGAGAAACTATGCGCTCAGGATCAGAGCTTTATTAAGGAAGTTGCCGCCAAGGGTGAATATTTGATGGAAAGGGTTAGTTCACTGGCGAAAAATTATCCGGCTGTCATCAAGGAAGCACGGGGCCGGGGATTGTTGGTAGGTATCGAATTCTATTCGTTGGAAGATGTGGGATCATACGATATGGCCTTTATGGAAGAGCAGGGTGGATTTACTGCTTTATTGGCTGGGTTTCTCCTCAACGTCTACCAAATCAGGCTGGCCCCATTCTTGAATAATTCGATGACGCTAAGGCTGGAACCAACCCTCACTATAACCTATGATGAGATAGATCGAGTCATGGCGGCGCTGGAGGTAATCTGCCAGCTCCTTAATTATCACGATTATGCCAGCCTCTACCGCTATTTAATCGGCGATCAGCGTAAGCCAGGTGTAATGAACGATTATCGTCCCCAATGCCGTACAATAAAATACTCCACATTGGAACCGGGGGAGCAACCTACCCGCAGGTTTGCATTCCTTATCCATTATCCGGCTCCCGAAGATGTGGTGATAAATAATCCTTCCTTTGCCAGTTACACGCGGGACGAATTATACAAACTTATGGAATGGGAGAGTACCATAAATGAACCCGGGCTGACATGCACTATGCCTGCCATCAGATCCCTCGATGGTACCGTGGCTCAGGGATGGCTCATAGGTGTTCCATTTGGAGCCCGCGAGATTATGAATATGCCCAATGAAGCAGTGGCAGATGTAATTGCCCGGGCGGTAGATATGGGACGCGATATGGGAGCCGAAATAGTGGGCCTAGGGGCTCTGACCTCGGTGGTAACCAAGGGCGGTAGGTCCGTGACCGGCCGCAATGTGGCTATTACCAGCGGAAACAGTTTCACTACCTTAATGGCTATTGAAGCCCTGTTCCTGGGAGCTGAAAAAATGCATATCGAACCGGTTGCAGCGCGGGGAGGTATTGTTGGAGCCAATGGTTCGATTGGCCGAGCTTGCGCTTTGATGGTGTCTGAGAAGATATGCCAGCTTACTCTGTTTGGCAGTCCCCAGCATCCTACCAGCAGCCGGCTGCGTCTGAATTCACTCGCCAAAGATATTTTTGCTTATGCCCAAACTCGTATGGCCAAAAGCGAACTGGACGGGATGAGCCTTTGGATGAGCCAGGTGGTTAGAGCCCTCAATAATGATGGCGGGGCAACAGCCAAGCGCTATGCCCATCGTATCAAAGCGGGCGAGGAATTAACCCTGGAGTTTATCCAGGAGGTTTGTACTTACTTAAACATAAATGTGCCGATTATCACCAGTGTTGATATACCCGCAGATCTTCCCGATTGTGACCTGGTGGTGGCAGCCAGTAACAGCCCAGAATATTTGATATATCCGGCTGACCTCAGATCCGGGGGTGTAGTCTGCGATGTAGCCCGGCCCGCCGATGTTGCCCCTGAAGTCTACGAACAAAGGGATGATGTCTTGGTTCTGGAAGGTGGTTTAGTCCAGTATCCTGATAATATCTGTTTTGGAGCTAACCTGGGTTATCGTGACGGGGTCAATTTGGCTTGCCTGTCCGAAACGGTGCTTCTGGCTCTGGAGGGTAACTGCCAGGATTACAGTATCGGCAATATTTTGCCACTGGAAAACGTACAGTACCTCAGGCAATTAGCCCAAAAACATGGCTTCTCTTTGGCTGGTTTACGCATGGGCAATCATGAGATTGATGAACGGGACATTGAGCGAATTTACCGCAATTCTCTGCAGTTCAAACGGGCAGAGAATATGTGATAGAGGAATTACTGCTTCAACCGCGAATAAATAGTCTAAGATTTTATACAAGGCGGGCAATGATCAAGGAGGATTAACGGATGAGTGAGTGGGTCCAGGACATAACCATAAAAGCTGACGGAAAGTGGTATTATGGCCAGGCGGAAATGTTCCGGCGTCAGATCGTAAATATTTTGGCGAAGAATATTCATCGGCGGGATGATGGCAGCTATTATATCAAGATGGGCGAAGAGGAAAATCCGCTTATTGTAGAAGATGTACCTTTCCTGGCCAGTGGAGTCAAAGAGAATATTATGCCGATCACCCTGGTTTTTCATGATTTGCAGGAAATGGTTTTGGACCAAGAAATGAGACTGATTTTTAAGGGAGATGTTCCCTATATTTCATTCCAATCAGAAGGAGATACTAAACTAACCAGGGGAGTCTACTGGAAATTGAGCGAGTATTACGATTTCCGTGGTGATGAGGTTTATTTTGTGCCTCCCCAATAATATTATCTTGTAGGATAACAAACAGGCCTTTCCTAACTGGAGGAAAGGCCTGTTTTATTTGGGCTGCTTTTAAATTAGCTCCTTTGAAACTCTGAAGCTTTTCCTAACTGCAGGAAAGCTTTAACGGTGGTGTAAATCAGGCTTGCGAAAGCGGGCTTCATCGATTTGCAGAGCCCGGTCGATTTGGGCCAACATCTGGTCGCGATCGCGCGGAATCAATCCATTAATATTCCAGTAGTTGGTTATATGATCGCTGACTACCCAGGAGTTGTCACATTGAAGATTTTCTATCAGAACCCGTATTTCCCTTAGGGCTTCATGTGGGCTCAAATATTGAAAAGCTCCCGAATTGATTTCTCCCAATATCGGTGTATCAGGTTCGGGGGCGAATGTGCGCAGTCTGATAAAAGCAGGGCTGATAGCGCTTAAAACCCGGGCGCTGTTTTCGGCATGTTCCCTCCACCTGGCTTTACCAGCTATTCCTACCAAATAATATTCACTAACCTCAACACCTGCTTGCTTAAGCTTTTGACCTGCGGCGATGATTTCTTCAGAAGTTGTGCCCTTGCATATTTTTTGTAAAGTAACATCGTCGCCGCTTTCCATCCCCATGTGAATACGGCTCAAACCAGCCTCATGCAGACGTACTAAATCGACCAGACTTTTTTTGTTGACAAACCGGGCGGATCCATAAACCGTTATCCGCTGCAATTCCGGAAACAATTGGCGGCAGTATGTGAATATTTCCACCAGTTGCTCTGTTTTCATTATGATAGTGTTGCCATCCGGAAAAAATATTGATTCAACATATGGTCCATAGTAATCACGAGCCGCCAGTAAATCTTCTTTAATTTCAGTTACTGGTCTGACCCGGAAACGGGTATTTTTATACATGGAACAGAAGGTGCATTTATTGTGGGGGCAGCCAATGGTAGCCTGTATCAATAGACTTCCGGCCTCACTGGGGGGGCGATAAACGGCTCCTTCATAACGCATGATGACCACTCCTTTGCCTGATACATTAGCAGATTACCTAGGTCGATGCCAAGTATCATTATTTTTTGTCATAAATCGAAAGCTTGGCTAGTAATATTACTAGAAGGATAAGGGGGGGATAGAAAAAATGACCAGGAAATTACTGATAACCATGGCGATGATAGTCTTGGCAATTTGTCTGATCAGTGGCGGATGTTCGAGTGTTGACCGCGGTAAAATCGATTCCTGGAAGGATATGTTCAAGATATCGACGAGTCAGAAAGATACGGCCGATCAGAACACGATTATTCCGAGTCTGGATGTCCCGGCAACAGATGAGGAGATTACCGTTAAACTTTATTTTATTAATACTCAAACCAAAAATTTGGAGGTTGAGCAGCGTAATATAACTAAAGTAGAGGGAATTGCGCGGCAAACCATGCAGGAACTGCTTAAGGGTCCAGCCTATCAGAATCATCAAGCAGTGGCCCCCGCCGGCACCGAATTACTAGATATAAACATCAAACCCGATGGTCTTTGTATTATAGATCTCAGCAGTGAAGCCAATCAGATAGCCAGTGCCCAGGAAGGTGGAATTATGATTGAGGCCATCGCCAAAACCATGAGCCAGTTTCCCAGCGTGCAAGAAGTCAGTTTCTTAATCGACAGTCAAAAGGTGAGTGTTTTAGGTGGGTCGGTAAATATATCCGAGCCCGTTTTAGCCAGATAATAGTATTGTATGGGGAGCAGTTGAATATATTTGATGTAGGAGAAGCTTGGTTGGGCCATTCTTCTCCTTGTCTTATATTTACCCGAAATCAACTTAACTGGAATATGAAGTACAAAAGTGATAGAGTATTTAAGGGGTTGCCTGACACGGTTGAAAGACAGGAATAATCGGATTTACTAAATGGGGTGTTAGATTTGAAAAACAAACCCATCGGCATATTTGATTCCGGGGTAGGGGGATTGACGGTAGTCAGAACCCTGGTTGAGAAATTACCCAGGGAGAGCTTTGTCTATTTTGGAGATACTGCCCATGTGCCTTACGGAACCAAGACCCGGGAACAATTATTTAAATATGCCGATGATATAATCACTTTTTTACTGAGTAAAGATGTTAAAGCCATTGTAGTAGCTTGCGGGACTCATTCCTCGGTTACACTGCCCGAAATGGAAGATGATTGCCCGGTTCCGCTGCTGGGAGTGGTGAAAGCTGGCGCCAGGGCAGCAGTAAAAGCCACCAGGAACCGTAAAATCGGTATCATTGCTACCCAGGCCAGCATTAACAGCGGATCGTATACCAAAGCCATAAAAGCGATAGATTCAACATGTTCGGTTTCCTCAACCGCTTGCGGACAATTTGTTCCCCTGGTGGAAAGCGGGCTGCTGACCGGTCCGGCTACCAGGCAAGCAGTGCGGGAATATATTCAGCCTCTGCTTGGTGAGAGTATTGACACTCTGGTAATGGGCTGTACTCATTATCCTTTTTTGGCACCGGTCATTAGTGATTTCGTAGGACCAGATGTGACCCTGGTAGATCCTGCGGAAGAGACTGTGGCCGAATTGATCAGTCTGCTGGAACAGAAGTCCTTATTGGCTGATAATGATACAGAGTACAACCGCGGTTACTATGTAAGCGGCAACGCGGAGTATTTTTATAAACTAGGCCGAATATTGGTTGGAGACGTCATGGAAAAGGTAACCAAACTCAGCCTGGATGACGAGACTGATACGAAGGAGGGGCAGCTTGCGCAGCATAGATGTTGAGATAATTCAAAAGGCAGTTGCTGATTCCATTATAAAGGCCAATACCAACCTGCCCGATGATATTCTGAGTGCCCTGGAGAAAGCCTTGTTGCAGGAGACCAATCCGGTGGCTGCCTCTTGTCTGCAGATTTTATTGGAGAATGCTGTTATTGCAGCAGAGGAAAATATTCCTCTATGCCAGGATACAGGAATGGTAGTTGCCTACGTTGAGATAGGACAAGAGGTCCACATTGTCGGGGGGAGCCTGAAGGACAGTATAAACAGAGGTGTTCATGATGGTTATCTGGGAGGATATCTGCGTAAATCAGTAGTGAATGATCCGTTTAAAAGAGTCAATACTGGAGACAACACGCCTGCCATAATCCATGTAGATCTGGTCCCGGGAGAGAATCTCAGGATAACCTTGATGGCTAAAGGCGGCGGCAGCGAGAATATGGGCCAATTGACCATGTTGAAACCTGCAGCCGGTTTGGAGGGAGTCAAGCAATTTATTCTCAAAGTGGTTCAGGAGGCTGGCGGTAATCCCTGCCCTCCAATAATTGTTGGAGTGGGTGTGGGCGGCAACATGGAGAAGGCGGCTTGTTTAGCCAAACAAGCTCTGTTGCGTCAGGTCGGGCAGACCAATCCTAACCTTGAAATAGCTGCCTTAGAAGAAGAAATGCTGCAAAGAATAAATGGATTGGGTATAGGGGTGCAGGGTCTGGGAGGCAAGACTACCGCTCTGGCTGTAAACATAGAAACCTACCCGACCCATATTGCCTGCCTGCCGGTAGCGGTAAATCTGGGGTGTCATTCAACGCGTCATATCTCTATAGATTTATAAGTCAGCAGAAAATTATTTTGGACTTTTATTATAAACGGGAATTATTGGAGTGAAGCAGGGGTGATAACTTGATTAAGACTATTCAGGCGCCGTTAACCAGGGAACAAATTATGCAGCTGCATGTTGGGGAACTGGTGGCGGTCAATGGTACAGTATATACGGCCCGAGATGCTGCTCATAAAAAGATGGTTGAAGCTATTACGCAGGGACAAGCTTTGCCTTTTAACCCGGATGGACAGATTATTTACTATACTGGTCCCACCCCTGCGCCCCCTGGACGGGTGATTGGATCAGCTGGACCCACTACTTCAGGTCGGATGGATATTTATGCGCCCCTGTTGCTGGAAAGAGGACTCAGGGTCATGATCGGCAAGGGAGCCCGGGATCAATCCGTCAAAGATGCTATGCAAAAGTATGGCGCAGTTTACTTGGCGGCGGTTGGCGGAGCGGGGGCATATTTGGCCCGCCGGATATTGTCATCTTCAATCGTTGCTTACCCGGAACTGGGTCCCGAAGCCATATATAAATTAGAGGTAAGCGAATTTCCCTGTATTGTAGCAGTAGATGCCCAGGGAAATGATATATACGCGAGATAAAAGCATTAAGGAGGCAGCTATGACAAGACCTAACAACCGGCAAAATGACGAAATGCGCCCGGTGCGTTTCACCCCTGGCTTTACCAAGAATCCTGATGGATCGGTATTAGTCCAAACCGGGGATACCATGGTGTTATGCTCAGCCATGATTGAGGCCAAGGTACCGCCGTTTTTGAAGGGAAGCGGTTCGGGATGGGTAACCGCCGAGTACTCACTTTTACCTGCGTCTACTGAAAGCCGGACTCCAAGGGAAGCTGCCAAAGGGAAAATAACCGGCCGGACATCCGAGATTCAGCGCTTGATCGGCAGATCACTCCGAGCGGCGGTGGACCTTAAGGCCTTAGGAGAACGTACGGTATGGATAGACTGTGATGTTTTGCAAGCCGACGGGGGTACCCGTACAGCTTCCATCAACGGAGCGTTTATCGCTCTGTGCCTGGCATTGATGAAAATGCACACCGAAGGCGTAATTAATAGGGTGCCTATCTTAGATTACGTAGGTGCCACCAGCGTAGGTATAGTCGATGGAGAAACCGTTCTGGATCTGGAATATATTGAAGATTCCCGGGCTGAAGTGGATATGAATGTAGTAATGACCGGAAAAGGTGAGTTCGTCGAGGTGCAGGGAACAGCAGAGGGTATGCCCTACAGCAAATCCAAATTACAAGAAATGCTGGCCCTGGCTGAAAAGGGAATTCAAGAAATATTCGCATTGCAGGCGAATATAATTGGAAAGGGTATCAATAATGAGTCAGGCAATATTGATAGCGACTAGAAACCAGAAAAAGAAAATCGAACTGCAGGATATATTATCTGAGTGGGATGTTAATCTGATTACTCTGGACGATGTTGCTGCCGTGCCGGATATAATAGAAGATGGTGAAACATTTAGTGAAAATGCCATTAAGAAAGCGTTGATTACTGCTTCATTAAGTGGGTTTATAACTTTGGCTGATGATTCTGGTTTGCTAGTAGATGCCCTCTATGGGCAACCGGGTGTTCACTCGGCTCGTTTTGCTGGCCCCGGTTGTAATGACGGTGCCAACAACCAAAAGCTTTTACAAATGATGGCTGCGGTACCTGAGCAAGACCGGACGGCGCGATTTATATGTGTAATTGCCATCGCCACACCAAATGGCCTGGTGGAAACAGTTGAAGGAATTTGCGAAGGGAAGATTATTGATACCCTGAGGGGCCAGAGCGGGTTTGGTTATGATCCCCTGTTTATACCCGATGGATATGATAAAACGTTTGCCGAACTGGGTGAGGGTGAGAAAAATATGATCAGCCATAGAGGCAGAGCTTTACAGCAAGCTAAACCAGTATTGCATCGTATTTTAGGTGCGGGGAGGAAGGCTTGAAAATTGCGGCAGTAGCTGATACTCACGGAAAACCTGAGAGTATCATTATCCATTTGAGGAAAGTTAAGCCGGAATATCTTTTGTTCGCGGGCGACTTTTACAAAGATGGTCTAATTATTGCCAAGAAACTTCACATTGAGGCCGCGATTGTAGCTGGCAATAGCGATGTTACCGATCGCAGCCACCAGGAACAAGTGATAACTCTCATGGATCATAGATTTTTGTTGGTACATGGTCATCAGTTCGGAGTCAAAAATTCTCTTAACCGCCTTTATTATTATGCTGAGGAATTGAATGTAGACGCTGTTGTGTTCGGTCATACCCATAATCCGTTCTGTGAAAGATTAGGTGGTTTATGGATGATAAATCCGGGCAGCCCGGTCAGACCACGCCTGAATGGACCGGGGACTTATGCGCTGATTGAAATTACGGATGGAAACTTGAATCCCCAAATCCGGAGATTGGGGGCAGCGGATTGATATTAGCACCGCTGAAACTACAGGTTAGGCAGGACAGGTTTTCATCAATGCAGTATAATGCTAATATTAAGCCAACCATATAATATGAAAAAGATATTGAAAGGGGTAATCCAGGTGGAGGAGCTCACCAAACAAGTTAAAGGTGAATTGCTGAGAACGGCAATATGGTTTTTGATCTCGATGGGGATTGGGATAGGAATATTTCTGGCGGTATGGAGATAAATTATTAAAGGACCTAAGATAGGAGCGGTTTAGTTTAGCTGCTCCTTGTTTATTATAGCCCGGCTCAAGGAACGAAATATTAATTGACAAACAAGATGACCTTTTTTATAATCTAACTATGAATACCCGCCAGGGGTATCGAAGAGGTGGCTAAATGCAAGGCGAGAACAGAAAAAAGGTAATTGCCCGACTTAAGCGCATTGAAGGGCAGGTCAGGGGTGTACAACGGATGATCGCAGACGAAGCGGACTGTGGTGAAATCCTCAACCAAATTGCAGCTATCAAGTCTGCTGTCCACCAGGCGGGGGTAATAGTATTTGAAAGCCACGCCCAGGAGTGTATCGCCAGGTCCATTCAGCAGGGAGAGCAAGAGCAGAGCTTTGAAGACATAATCAAGGTCATGGGCAGATTTATCAAATAGGGAAACAAAGGAGGAATAGAAATGTCGAATGTAAAAACCATTACTAATGATAACTTTGATGGCGAGGTATTAAAGGCGGATAAGCCTGTACTTATAGATTTTTGGGCACCGTGGTGCGGCCCCTGTAAAATGGTGGGGCCAATTGTGGATGTGCTCGCTGATGAAAATGTTGGAAAAATTGAGGTTGGTAAACTTAACGTAGATGAGAACTCTGCTCTGGCAGCCCAATTCGGGGTGCGCGGGATACCTACCTTGCTTTTCTTTAAAGGTGGAAAAGAAGTGAAGCGTATTGTCGGTGCCCAGAATAAGAACCAGCTGCAGAAAGCAATCGATGAAGTAATCGGGTAATACTTGATTTGCTTATAATTGAATAGTGATTAATAAGAATGACTACTCACTTAAATAATAGTGAATAGTCATTCCTTTTTTGTACCCTTAATAGTATCGAGGAAATTCTTTATGTCTTTCTCATAACCATTCGAGCCGGGTTGGTAAAAACTAACCGGTCCCAAATTGGAAGGCAAATAGGCCTGCTCTATATAACCACCAAAATCATGCGGATATTTATAACCTTTGCCTTTACCCAGCAGAGGTCCAGCGAGACTATGGGAGGTATCACCCAGATGGTCCGGAACTTTAATCCGATCAATGGAACGAACCTTTTGAATGGCCTGATCAATAGCTATCTTGGAGCTATTGCTTTTAGGGGCAGTACACAAGTATATCACTGCCTCAGCCAGAGGAATACGGCCTTCGGGAAGCCCCACATAATCAATTGCATGCGCCGCAGCCATGGCTATGGGCAAAGCGTTGGGATCAGCCAGTCCAATATCCTCAGCCGCATGCACTATTAACCTCCGGGCTATGTACTTGGGATCTTCACCGCCTTCCAGCATGACCGCCATCCAAAACAAGGCGGCATCGGGGTCCGAGCCCCTGATGCTTTTTATAAAAGCTGATATAGTGTCATAGTGATAATCTCCGCTGCGGTCATATTTTAATAGCAGTTTGCCGGTAACTTTTTGTACCACTTCAGTTGTAACCATAAGCTGCTGGCCCTCGATGCCAAAAGAATTATTGATGGCGTCCAATATGTTCAGGGCCATCCGGGCATCACCCTGGGCGGCACGAATGATCAACGTCAGGGCATCAGAATCAATAGTTATGTCAAATCCGCCGAGGCCGCGATCATGGTCCAGTAAAGCTGCTTGTAAAATCTCCGCGATAGCCTCGGAATCCAGAGCTTGCAGGATATAAAGTTTCATTCGGGAAAGCAATGCGGTATTTAATTCGTAGAGGGGATTTTCGGTTGTAGCTCCTACCAGGATTAAAGTGCCATCCTCGGCGAATGGCAATAAAACATCTTGCTGACTTTTATTAAAACGGTGAATCTCGTCCACAAACAAAATTGTTGGCTGTTGATAAAATTTAAGCCGTTCGGCAGCGTCACGGGCAACTTTGCGAATATCGCCGACACCGGCAGTAACCGCTTGCATGTATTCAAAGTGAGATTTGGTCATTTTGGCAATGATCCTGGCTATAGTGGTTTTGCCTGCACCGGGCGGACCATAGAGTATAAATGAATGGAGTTGGTCTTTCTCAATTGCATTACGCAATGGGGCTCCTTTACCGACAATATGGTTCTGACCCACAACCTGATCCAGAATCTGGGGGCGCATTCTCCAGGCTAAAGGTGCATTCTTTTCCTTACGACGTTCGCTTCCGGCCGAAAACAAGTCCATCCGCGGGGCTACCTCCTGTAGAAAACTAATAGAAATGTATGCTTTCATTATAGATCAAGAAAAGATGTGCTGCCAGAGAGCACATCTTTTCGCTGGAAAAGGAAAAACTAGCCTGAAAGCTTGCTAAATTTATAATCTGTTGGGGTGAGATTTATTGAAAATGCGAAGTTTGGAGAATCTGCCCGTTATGCTTAAGAACACGGCAGAAGTTATAGGTAAGGTGCGCAAAGGGGTTGTCGGGGACGATTTCAGGCTGGCCTACCTGGTGATCGAAACCAACCATGGGCAAGCTGGGATTATAAATGGAGAGGATCTCTGCCTGGGTCCCGCTGCAATCATGATTTTTGATACTGGCTGTATTAAATCTTATGCACATGGGGAAGAATCATCCATATATGACCGAAAATGCGGTGATACCGTATTTGATTCTGACGGAAAAGAAATTGGTATGCTCAGCGATTTCATCATAAATATCGATGATAAAAATATCCAGGGAGTCGAGGTATCAGCCGGGGTCTTTAAAGATATGCTGGAAGGCCGCCGAGAACTACCTCTACAGGCAATAAACTGGGTCAGCCGGGAGAACGCTATTTTATCCAAGGAAGGAAGCGATTGAAGATGACATTAAAGTGCCCCGTTTGTCGTGGGCTGCAAGTTGGAAAAGTGGGCAGCGATCAGTATTATTGCTGGAACTGTTTTCTGGAGTTTAATTTTGCCCGGGGAAGGCTAAACCTTTATGAAGTCGGCGAAGACGGTGTTCTTACCTCAATCGATGAGTTCCCCGGTATGGTTTAAAGTAACAAATCCTCAAACCTGGTTGGGACTTGAAAGCGGGATGAGCGTAGTGGGTTGGAGCAGCAAGATAATACGAACCATAATTTTATTGGGGGTGGTGGGAGCCACCTTCTATTTTTTCTATCTGGTCCGGGATGTTGTCTTTAGCTTTCTAGCCGGTGGGATTTTCGCTTATTTTCTTTACCGACCGGTGATATGGCTGGAGACTAAGGGGCTCAAACGCTTTTGGGCGATTCTGTCCATCTATTTATTTGTAATTGTGGCGATAGCCCTGATAATGTGGTTTACCATACCGACCTTAATGGGAGAGCTTAGTCATTTGGCATCGTTGCTTCCTCAGTATGAAATCCGGTTGCAGGAGTTTACTGACCGTCTCAATGGCATGCAGGTCCCGGGCAGAACCGGTGAGATCATTGCTCAATATACCGATAAATTGGAAAATGCCATCTACACAACCCTGGACAATATCGTATCCTCACTTTATAACCTCTTGAATAAAGCCATATTGGTGGTTTTTGCTCCGATTATGGCCTTCTATATTGTGAAAGACTGGGAGCTGATCAAGCACAATATGGGCAGCTTTTGGCCTCCGGTTACCCGTAGGGAGATGGGGGCTTTGATCGAAAAGATTGACACGGTTATAATGGAGTTCTTTAAAGGCTACCTCATAATTGCCTGTATAGTCGGTCTATTAATCGGAGTGTCAGCGGCCTTGATCGGTATACCCTATCCCTTGTTAATAGGGGTTATTGGCGGAATCGGTGAAATGATACCTTATTTCGGACCGTTTCTTGGCGGGATACCAGCGGTAGGACTCGCTTTGTCACATTCCTTGACTGAAGGCCTCTACATGGTAACCGCGTTAATAGTAATCCAGCAGCTGGAGGGCAATATCATCACCCCTCGCTTGATTGGGGAACGGGTGGGGATACACCCTTTGCTAATGGTCTTTGCATTGTTGGCAGGCGGCAAGTTGATGGGTATATGGGGCATGGTAATAGCGGTGCCGCTGGCCGCAACACTTAAAATAATCGGTTCCTATTTATATCTGAAATTTGTCGGAGACTAATTTGGCTGCGGTTTTATTGACATGGGCTCGTTTATAAAAGAAAATAGTCTAATAAAGTATTTTGTGGATTAGAGGAGGACTGTTTGTGTGGACCAGCAGCAGAATTCGTAAAACTTTCCTGGAATATTTTGAGGAACGGCAGCACGCAGTGGTAGAAAGTTCTTCACTAGTTCCATTTAACGATCCTACCTTGCTCTTTGCCAATGCCGGGATGAACCAGTTCAAGGATGTTTTCCTGGGTATTGATAAACGCCCCTATAACCGGGCTACAACCTCTCAAAAGTGTGTACGGGCAGGGGGCAAACACAATGATTTGGATACAGTTGGCCGCACACCTCGTCATCACACCTTTTTCGAAATGCTGGGCAATTTCTCGTTTGGTGATTATTTCAAAGAAGATGCAATCAAATATGCCTGGGAATTCCTGACCAAGATTGCAGGACTGCCCACCGATAGACTGTGGCCCACGATTTACCAGGACGACGAAGAGGCTTACCTGCTGTGGCGCGATGTAATCGGGATTCCAGCTGCCAGGATTGTTCGCCTGGGGGAGAAAGATAATTTTTGGAGTATGGGGGATACCGGACCATGCGGACCGTGCAGTGAGATTTTGTACGACCGCGGGGAGCAGTATTCGTGTGGGCACCCCCAGTGTGGCATCGGAGTCTGTGATTGCGACCGCTGGCTGGAAATATGGAACTTGGTATTCATGCAGTTCAACCGCAACGAACAGGGTGAGATGACACCACTCCCCCGTCCCAGCATCGACACCGGGATGGGTCTGGAGAGACTTACTTCTATTCTGCAGAACGTAGAAAGCAATTTTGAGACTGACTTGTTTTCTCCTATAATCAAACAAATCGAAAACCTAACCAAGCGGAATTATGATCCCGGTGAGGCTGGGTTCCCTTTCCGGGTAATTGCTGATCACAGCCGGGCATGTACATTCCTGATAGCAGATGGGGTTCTGCCCAGCAATGATGGCCGCGGCTATGTTTTGCGCAGGATACTGCGCCGGGCAGTGAGATTCGGGCAATTTTTGGGGCTTGAAGAACCATTTTTATATAAGATGGTAGAAGTTGTCTGCCAAATAATGAGAGATGCATATCCGTATTTAATGGAGAAGGAAAGCTTTGTGCAAGAGGTCATCAAGCTGGAGGAAGAACGTTTCTTTATCACCCTTAAAGAAGGGGTCAAAAAAGTAGAAGAGATTATTCATTCAGCTATAGGCGAAGGCCGCCAGGAAATCAAGGGCGAAGAAGCATTCACGCTTTATGACACATATGGCTTCCCGCTTGACCTAACCGAGGACATGGCTGAAGAAAATAAATTCACGGTTGATAAAGACGGATTCAACCGCATGATGGAAGAACAACGCAACCGGGCCCGCCAGGCTCAGAAAAGCGATAATGTATTTGCCGAGGAACAAATGCTGGCCCAAATCCTGGCGGATGTTCCTGGGACGGGATTTACCGGATACGATCGATATGAGGAAGAGTCGGTGGTATTGGCAATCATTAAAGATGGGGTGCGGGTAGATTTTGCCGCCGATGATGAGGTTATTGTCATTAGTTCCAGTACGCCCTTTTATGCCGAAAGCGGCGGCCAGGTGGCTGATTTTGGATCTATCTGCTCTGATACCGGAACTGTTGCTGTCAGTGATGTCCAAAAATTATCGGGTTGGATCATTCATCGGGGTATGCTGTCCGGAAGCCTGCGCTCCGGTGATCTTATCCGCTTGACGCTGGATGCTAAGCGCCGACTGGATACGGCTCGCAATCACACCGCTACCCACCTGCTTCACAAAGCCTTGCGTATGGTATTGGGAGAACATGCCCAACAAAAAGGCTCTCTGGTTGAACCAGCCAGGCTCAGATTCGACTTTTCGCAGCTCTCAGCCTTAACTGCAGAACAGGTGGCGGAAATAGAGGATATTGTGAACACTGCCGTGCTGTCCGGTTACCCGGTTCGTACTACTGTCACAGATATTAATGAAGCTCGGGAAATGGGAGCCACAGCCTTGTTTGGCGAGAAATATGGAGATGAGGTTAGGGTGGTCGAAGTTGACGGATTCAGTATGGAACTGTGCGGTGGAACCCATGTCAGAAATACTGGAGAGATTGGTCTGTTTAAAGTAACCAGCGAAGGCAGTATAGGCTCAGGCCTTCGCCGAATTGAAGCCTTTACGGGACGGGGGGCGATGGAATATTTTAATCAGATCGAACGAGAAGTAAGAGATGCAGCTAATGCATTAAAGACCAATCCTACCGACATAAACAAAAGGATTGATGCTCTCAACCGGTCCTTGAAGGAAAAAGACAAAGAAATATTACAATTAAAAAGCCGCCTATCCCAGTCGGCTGGTGAGGATATAGTTGATAAAACTTTTGAGATAAATGGAGCCAAGGTTCTCGTTACTGATATAGAGAGCCCTGACACTGATAACCTGCGACTTACGGCTGAGCGTATCAAGGATAAACTGGGCAGTGCGGTGGTTTTGCTGGGGGCTGTCATTGACGATCGCGTGGCTTTGGTCTGTTTTGCCAGTAAGGATTTGATTAACCGGGGCATAAATGCCGGCAAGATTATAGGGGTTGCAGCCCGCATAGCCGGCGGCGGCGGCGGTGGCCGCCCGGACATGGCTCAAGCCGGTGGTAAGGATGTGGAGCAACTAGCCAACGCACTCGCCGAGGCTAAAGCAATGATAGAGAAAACCCTTGCCTAAAGGCAGGATATAACGCGGCAGCGTAGAATATATTCATACTAAAAGGGGAGGTGGGCCGTATGTCTCAAGACCAGGGGGGCCAGACAGTTAGCTTTAAGTGGGAAAAGGAAGATCCCGATCAGGTTTACAGTATTCTCAAGACTGTGTATGCGGCTCTGGAAGAGAAGGGTTATAATCCTTTGAACCAATTGGTAGGATATATGATATCCGGGGAACCAGCCTATATAACCAGTCACAAACAGGCCCGAAATTTGATTTGCAAGATAGATCGCGATGAAATAATGGAGGTGCTTTTAAAGAAGTATCTTGAATAGGGTGTAAGGTGAGCCCTCGTGCACTGGCGCGGGGGCTTTTATAATTTTTCATCCGTTAATGTTAAGGTCCAACGAATAGGGCTGGACTTGGGATATTTTGTATAGGGATTGGTTAATATGAGAATAATGGGTTTAGACGTGGGCGAGAAAAGAATAGGAATAGCCATAAGCGACGAAATGGGCTGGACTGCACAGGGACATTCAGTTTTGAACCGGACCAGACTAGATAAGGACCTCAAATTGTTAGCGGATTTATGTTCGGAATATGGTGTAAGCCAAATAGTGGTCGGATTTCCCCTTAATATGAACGGTACAGTCGGGCCTAAGGGGCAGGAGATCCTGGAATTTGGTCATCTGTTAGAGGATAATTTGGGATTGCCTATAGAATACTGGGATGAGCGCTTGACAACTGTGGCAGCCCAGAGGATGTTGGTTGATGCTAATGTCACTCGCCGGAAAAGGAAAAAGGTTATAGATAAATTAGCCGCCGTCAACATTTTGCAGGGGTACCTGGACCGACAGTCTCATAAGTAGTTTGACAAAGGACTAAGGGTAATATTAGAATGACGTTAGTTTTTAGTTAGGAGGTTAGTTAATTTATGGATAACGAAGAAATCTTTGAGGATGAGGAATTTCCGATATTAGTTCTGGTTGACGAGGATGGCGAGGAGCATGAGTTTGAGCTTCTGGCTGAATTAGAGGTTGAAGACCAAAGCTATCGTGTATTGATTCCCTATAGCGAAGATGAAAGCAGCGAGGATGACGATGAAGAGGTTGAAGTTGTAATACTAAAAGTGGTTTATGATGAAGAGGGGAATGAATACCTGGGCGACATAGAGGATGATGAGGAATGGGAAAAAGTAGCTGATGCCTGGCAGGAACTAGCTGATAGCGAGGAAGATATCTAGTCACTGGCATGATTGCCTTATTATCCGCAAATTGCCAGGCCGACCATCCACAATAGCCTGGTGACAACAAAAAACTTCGGCTGTGAGCCCAGGATTGAGGCGTATTGGATGCGCGGATTGAATGGGCTTTTATCATACTAGGTGGGGTGGATTGATTAAGTACAGATAACCAATCCAGTATATTATGACGCTTCATATAACCGACTAACTATAATATAATTAGAAGACTGGATTTCTGATGTGTTTTGGGGGATGGGGATTGGAACAGGAACAAAGCCAAAATCAGGTTAAACCAAATTGGATTTATGTGTTAGCCGCAGGTTTAGGGCTGCTGATTATTATAGCCTTTGGGTTCTACTATAAGTTCGAGCATAGTCAAACATTTGCTCCTGGAGTGGAGATTGCCGGAATAGCAGTTGCAGGTTTAGATCAGGATCAGGCTGCAGAAGCATTGACTATCGCATTGACCGAGTTTAGTGATACCAAAGTGAGTTTCTTCAAAGATGACTATACATATGAGAGCACCCTGGGTGAACTCAGTCAGGTCACCAATCCTCACGATATGGTTAGTGGTGTGTGGCAGCAGGAGAAATCCAGAAGTTGGACAGCAAAGGTTGCCAACCTGACGGGAAAAACCAGAATAACTTACCCGGTGTATGTGAATTATAACCCTGACAAAAGAGCTGCCCTCCTAAGGGAGTGGGAAACCAGATGGGGTAAAGCGGCTCAGGATGCAACCCTGGAGGTTGACAGTCACAATGGATTGGTAGTTATTCCGGGTGAGAACGGCTTTAAGATCAATATTGAACGAATATATGCCAGCCTCCCGGCTGCTATTGAGGAAACGGCCTCTCTCAGGATACCTATAATGGTTGAGACGGTGCAACCCTCGGTAACTGCCGATATGCTCAAGGATATGGGCGAATTAGCCAGCTACTACACATACTTTAACACCGGGGAGATTAATCGCACTCATAACTTGCAGATGGCGGCAGCCAGTATAAATAAAAAAATACTTGCTCCTAATGCGGTGTTTTCCTTTAATGATACGGTTGGCCAACGAACTCTGGAGAAAGGTTATTTGGATGCCAAGGTGATTGTGGGCAATAAATTTGAACCGGGATTAGGTGGGGGGATTTGCCAGGTATCATCCACATTGTACAATGCCTGCCTGCTGGCCGGGTTGGAGATAGTGGAGAGGCACAATCATAATTTGGCGGTTGCATATGTCGGGGTGGGACGCGACGCTACGGTTGCCTGGGACCTGCAGGATTACAGATTTAGAAATAATACTGCCAATCCGCTATACATAAGGGCTATAACTTCGGGCGGCATGTTATTGGTCAACATCTACGGTAACCTGCAGTACAAACAAAAGATTGAAGTTTCCAGTATTGTTGATAAAACCCTTGACTTTAATACGGTTACCCAGCCAGATAATACATTGCCACCAGGTACGCAGGTAGTGAGTATCGGCGGACAACTCGGATATGTAGTCAGGTCTTTCCGGACATTCTACGGAAAAGATGGCGCCGTGATTAAAACCGAACAGCTGGCAACCGATACTTATCGTCCCTTGAACCGACTGCTGTTGATGGGACCGGCGTTGGAAACCAAGCCACCTGAAGATCCTTCAAAAGTAGATGACAAAGGT
>CAZOZX010000031.1:0-21687 GCA_964584415.1 uncultured Syntrophomonas sp. | reverse complement strand
TGCTGGGAATAATAAGGCCCGGGCAGCGCGAATATTGGGGATCAATAAATCAGTACTATATCGTAAGCTGGAAAAATACGGTTTATTAGATCAACGAGAGCTCAAAGAAACTATACAAGGTTTTAATCTCTAGACGATCGCAAGAGCAAAATTAAATATCATTTAAATTTATTAATTAAGGGTTGCAAAAAGCAACTCTTTGTTATTTTTTGCATTGAAAAATGGGTGCAATTTGCAACCATTGAGATTGTATACACAAGCACAATGTGAATAAAAAAATCAACAAAAGGCCTAAGCTGCTGACGTTTGATCATATTTTTATAGGACTGGCATATATTTTGCTGTATAGATAGGCAGGATTGTAAATGGGGGGTGGGGTTAGAAGAAAAGGATTGGGATTCAAGAATCTTTTAATTTGAAGGAGGAGAGTAGATTGGCAATCAGTAAAATCGGAGTATTGGGTGCCGGAACTATGGGAGCCGGAATTGCCCAGGTAAGTGTTGAAGCGGGATTTGACGTAGTGTTGGTTGATGTCGTACCCGAAGTTGTCGACAAAGCCCTTAAGAGTCTGAACAAGGCCTGGGCTAAGGCCGTTGAAAAAGGTAAAAAGACCGCTGATGACGTTGCCAAGTTTAGCAGTCAGTTACTTACAGGCGCTGATACCGCACTTCTAAAAGACTGCGACATCATTATCGAAGCCATCATTGAAAACATAGATATTAAAAAGAAAGTCCACGCCCAGCTAGGTGAGATTTGCAAAGCCGATGCCATTTTAGCCACTAATACCTCTGCCTTAAGTATCACCGAAATAGCAGCAGCTACCAATCGCCCTGACAAAGTAGTAGGCATGCATTTCTTTAATCCGGTTCCGGTTATGAAGTTGGTTGAAGTTATCCCTGGGTCGGAGACTACCGAAGATGTAGTAGCTGCCACAGTAGAAATGAGTAAGAAGATCGGTAAAGAACCGGTTGTTGCTAAAGAAGTACCAGGTTTCATAGTAAACCGTATTTTGGTTCCCTACATTAACGAGGCGGGCTTTGTTTTCCAGGAAGGTACTGCATCTGCAGCAGAAATCGACAAGGCGATGAAACTTGGCGCAGGCATGCCCATGGGACCGTTAGCCCTGGCTGATCTGGTTGGCATAGATATCGTCCTGGCGATTTGCGAATATTTCACCAAAGAATTTGGCGATTCGAAATATCGTGCTTCCCTGGCTTTCCGGCAAAAAGTACGGGCTGGTCACCTGGGTATGAAGACCGGTAAGGGATTCTACGATTACAGTAAATAGTATCTAATGATGTACCGGCTTAATTTCTGAAGGGAGGTAGACGATTGGATTTTCAGAACATTATTTTGGAAAAGGAAGATTACCTGGCGATATTAACTATTAACCGCCCTAAAGCCTTAAATGCTCTAAATGGAGAAACCCTTTTCGAGATAGAAGCTGCTATCAAAGATATAAAAGCAGATGCCAATATAAAAGTTGTTATCGTTACCGGCAGCGGAGACAAGTCCTTTGTAGCCGGAGCCGATATTACATTTATGCTGCCGCTGTCCCCGGCTGAAGGCCGTTATTTTGCTGATGTAGGTGAGAAAGTTTTTCGGCAAATAGAATTACTGGAGAAACCAGTTATTGCGGCAGTGAACGGATTTGCACTCGGCGGCGGCTGTGAGTTGGCCATGGCTTGTGATATGAGACTAGCTTCTGAAAACGCACTATTCGGGCAGCCAGAGGTTGGATTGGGAATTATCCCGGGTTTCGGCGGAACCCAGCGTTTACCGCGTTTAATCGGTGAAGGCCGCGCTAAGGAACTCACCTATACCGCGGATAATGTTAAGGCCGATGATGCATACCGTCTTGGATTGGTGAATCATGTTTATCCACAGGATCAGTTAATGGATGAGGCCAAAAAGATGGCTAAGAAAATCGCATCCAAAGCTCCAATGGCTGTCGGCTATGCTAAATTTGCCATCGGTAAAGGGATGCAGGTTGATATTGATACCGCCATGAGTATTGAATCAGACATGTTTGGCCTGTGCTGTGCTACCGAAGACAAATTCGAAGGCATGACTGCCTTTGTAGAGAAGCGCAAAGCTGCTTTCAAAGGCAAATAGCCTGTAAAATCCTGTTCCCCCCCACAAGACCATCACCATGTTGGCCCGATAAAAAAGAGGAGGGATACCGAGTGGATTATAAACAAGAGTATGCAAGCAAGCTGGTCACGGCCGATGAGGCTGTAAAAGTAGTCAAGTCGGGAGATCTGGTTCATTACGGCGAGTTCGTTATGTGTTCAATGGATCTCGACGCAGCCTTGGCCAAGCGCAAAGATGAACTGCAGGCAGTCAAAATAAGAACGGTTACCTGCCCGTTCCCTCCCCAAACAGTTGTAAACGACCCCGAAAGAAAACACTTCATCTATAATGACTGGCATTTCAGTGGAGCTAGTCGTAAATTACACGATAAAAACATGTGCAATTATATTTCCCTTACTTATCATGAAGGACCAAGTTTCTATGAACGCGGCTATGTACCGGTAGATGTTGCCTTAATCAAGGTTGCCCCCCCGGATAAACATGGTTTCGTGAACTTGGGAACCTCCTGTTCTATTACTCATGCCTTCTGTGATGCCGCCAAAATAGTGATCGCTGAAGTAAACGAAAACGTACCGCGCTGCTTGGGCGGACTGCGCGAGACCTTGCATGTTTCGGAGATTGATTATTTTGTTGAAGGCACTAATAAACCGATGATCAATCTGCCTGAAATCCCCATTACTGAGGCTGACAAGAAAATTGCTTCCTTGATAATTGATCAGATCAAGGATGGAGATTGTCTGCAGCTTGGTATTGGCGGTATGCCGAATGCTGTGGGGGCAATGATAGCCCAATCCGACTTGAAAGACCTGGGTGTACACACCGAGATGCTGGTAGATTCGTTTGTAGATATGTATGAAGCCGGCCGTCTAAGCGGTTTGAAGAAACAGCTGGATAAGGGCAAAATGGTTTATACCTTTGCCATGGGTACTGACAAGCTGTATAACTTCCTGGATCAAAATCCGGTTTGTGCCATCTACCCGGTTGATTATACCAATGACCCCGATATTATCTGCCAACAGGACAATATGATTTGTATCAACAACGCAGTAGAAGTAGATTTATTTGGCCAGGTATGTTCGGAGTCATCAGGAGTTCGGCATATTTCAGGAACTGGCGGACAGCTGGACTACATCTATGGTTCCTACAAATCCAAAGGTGGTATGGGTTTGATTTGTTTGACCTCTACCTATAAAGATAAAGATGGCAGTCTTAAATCACGGATAGTACCTACGCTAACCCCGGGGGCCATTGTAACCGTACCGCGCAGTATCAACTTCTATGTGGTTACTGAATACGGGATTACCAACCTGAAAGCCAAGAGTACTTGGGAAAGAGCCGAAGCCCTGATTAATCTGGCTCACCCCGATCTGCGTGACGAATTGATCCAAGAAGCTGATAAGAACTTCATCTGGGTCAGGACCAACAAAATCGAATAATCATCCTGTTTCAGCCGTCATACTACTTATTTTTGGGAAAGAGGAGATATAAAAATGGCAAAAGAATTAAACGAAGTTGTAGTAGTCAGCGCTTGCCGTACTCCAATTGGTGCCTATAATGGGTCATTAGCTGGATTGCGCGCTAACGAATTAAGTAAAATTTCGGCTACTGAAGCAGTCAATCGTGCCGGCATTGACATGAAGCAAATTGATGAACTTGTATTGGGAATGTGTTTACACCACGGCAATGGTTCTCTGCCTGCCCGCATCATTTCTCAGCAGATAGGCATGTCGGTAGAGTCCAGTGCGAGTATGGTCAACCAGAACTGCGCTTCCGGGATGAGGGCAATGGAACTGGCCGCAATGAAGTTAATGTTAGGGAAAAATGATATCGCTCTGGTGGTTGGAACCGAGAGCATGAGTAACATACCATACTTGCTGCAAAACTTCAGGTGGGGAGCCCGAATGGGAGACTCCAAAGCCCAGGATGCTATGCTGGCTGACGGCTTAGTGTGTACTCTGGCTGGTGGTCATATGGGCGTTACTGCTGAGAATATCGCTGAGCAATATGGCATTACCAGGGAAGAGTGCGATGTACTTGCTCTGTTGAGTCATCAGAGAGCGGTCCGGGCGGTTGATGAAGGACGTTTCAAGAGAGAAATAGTACCGGTTATGGTGAAGAAGGGCAAAAAGGAATTTTTGTTCGAAAACGATGAGCATCCCATTCGAGGCGCGAGTCTGGAAACCATGGCTAAACTGGCCCCTGCCTTTAAGAAGGGCGGGGTGGTTACTGCCGCTAATGCCTCTGGAATCAACGACGCCTCGGCGGCAGTGGTAATGATGACCAAGAAAAAAGCGGAAGAACTCGGCATTAAACCGCTGATGAAATTAATAAATGTTTGCTCAGAGGGTGTAGACGCGAGAGTTATGGGCCTCGGTCCAGCAGTAGCAATACCCAAATGTCTGAAAGAAGCAGCCATGAAATTCGATGACGTGGATTACTGGGAGATCAATGAAGCCTTTGCGGCCCAGGTACTTGGGGTCGGCAAAATGATCAAAGACGTGGCCGGAATTGATCTTAATGTAGGCACGTTCGAAAAAGATGGCAATATAAACAACAATGGTTCTGGTATTGGCCTGGGGCACCCGGTAGGAGCAACTGCGCTGCGGATAATCGTCAGCATGTATTACGAGCTGGAGAGATTAGGCAAAACCGTGGGCGGAGCTTCATTATGCGTAGGCGGCGGACCCGCCATGGCATCGCTGTGGACCCGGGAAATATAACCCCTTAACCCCTCACTATTTTGCGGGTGATGGCCTGCGAGGCCATCACCTAGCCCCTTTTTTTAAAAAAGGGGATTACCGTTAACAATTGAAGGAAACGGAGGTAACCTAAAAATGGCATCTAATTTTGCAATCAACAACATCCGCGATTTTGAGTTTATAATTGGTGAATGGCTGCCTAACCAAGGTGTTTTTGAATATCCGCAGTTTGCCGATTATTATTCCAGAGATGATATTAAGTCAGTGTTAATGCCTATTCTTAAGATGTGCAAAGAAGTCATCGAACCCACCAATGATGAGAATGAAACCAATCCGGTGGTGTTCAAGGATGGCAAGGTCACTCTGCCGCCCAGTTACGGTCCGCTGTTCAAGCAGTTGCAGAGTGAAGGATGGGGTACCAGCAATATCGATAATTCCGAAGGTGCTATGGTTATGCCGGATATGCTGCATTCTGCAGTATGGGAATTGATTGGGGCTGCCAATCCCACATTTATGCCTTATATACTGCTTACCACCGGTTCAGCTGACCTTATTCAGAGCTTCGGTGATGATAAGCTGAAAGCCATGTTCCTGCCCAAGATGATGGATGGAACCTGGTCCGGGACAATGTGTCTGACCGAACCCAGCGCTGGATCAGATGTTGGCGACATTTTATCCAAGGCCTACCCCACCGATGAGCCCGGTATCTTTAATATCAAAGGTAATAAAATATTTATCACCGGCGGTGACAACGATTTTGCTGAAAATATCATCCACCTCTTCCTGGCCAGAATAGAGGGATCCAAACCGGGTACCGGCGGTATATCACTTTTTGTCGTCCCCAAATACTGGGTTAATGAAGACGGCAGCCTGGAGGATAATGATTTCCTGACTACCGGGATTGAGCATAAAATGGGACAGCATGGATCGGTTACCGCCTCGTTATCAGCTGGTGAAAACGGCAAATGCCGGGGATGGCTGCTGGGCAAAGATCCTCGCGAAAACGAAGGCAAAGGCGAGGGTATGGCTCAGATGTTCCAGATGATGAACCTGGCGCGTATGGAAACCGGGCATATGGCCTTGTCTTGTATAATAAACGCTTTCGCCAACGCCCGGGATAATGCCAAGGAAAGGGTACAAGGTCGTCTCTTTACCAATCCCAAAGCTGGCCGGGTAGCTATTATCAATCATGAAGATATTAAACGTACTCTGATGTTAGGCAAGTCTCATGTTGAGGCTATCAGAGCCATGATGTACAGGACCTACCTGGCTTTTGACCAGCGTCATCGTGACTCGGATCCGGCAGTTCGCAAAGCGGCTTCCGATTTAATCGAGATGACCACTCCGCTCTGCAAAGCATATCCATCCGATGAATCATGGGGACTGATTTCTGAAGCCATACAGTCTTATGGAGGTTACGGATATTGTTCTGAATACCCGGTAGAGCAGCTAGCCCGGGATTCCAAGATCTATTCAATTTGGGAGGGCACCAACTTCATACAGTCATTGGACCTGGTGGGCCGCAAGATGCAAATGAAAGGCGGCAGCGTATTCGGAGCATTCCTGCAGGAGATGGTAGATTTCTGTCAGGCTAACAAAGACCATGCGGTTTTAGGTAAGGAATTCGCGATTCTGGATAAAGCTCTTAAAGCCTACCAGGATATGCTGAAAGCCCTGGCTGGATATGGCCAGAGCAATCCATCTTTGATTCCGCTATTTTCACGCCGGGTACTAACCGCAACCTCACAGTTATACTGCGGTCGGCAAATACTGGACCAGGCTGTATTGGCTGCCAAGCGGGCGGAAGAAGTTGGCTCAGATCACTACGATTACAAATTCTATAACGGCAAGGTAGCTACTGCTAAGTACTATCTGCACAACGTGGTACCCAATGTTTGGTCAATTGCCGAAATAGTGATTGATGGTGATTCCTCAGCCATCGATGTGCCCGTGGAAGTATACGACTATATCTAAATTACATGGTTCAATCGGAAATAGAATCCATGAACATCAGAAAGCCTCCAGATCAAATCTGGAGGCTTTTTACAATTAAAGAAAGCCAAGAGCTTATATGGATTTTCGTTTTATTCTAATAAACTATCGGTTATATAGGGCGCGGTTAATAACGTAGAGAACGTAGGAGGTGGAACCCATCAATAAGACAAACAAACCTCCGGCGTATATCATTGCATTTCGGTTGCCGATGATATTATCCAGGTTGAAACCATATTGAGTATAAAGCCACATAACATAGAAAACTGTTGTAACGATCAGCCATACATATTTCAACAGGTACAACATAAATTTGCGTTTTTTGGTCATAGGAAACACCCTCTCTCATAACTCTTTATGTCTGTTATCTTCAACATAGACCTTATATATCCTTCATTAAATTTAACAAATCCCTTCCTAATAATTAATAATGGTAAAATAAGAGGCAATATGTATATTAGGAGAATTCTAAAATATACAGATATCAGTCAGGCGGAGGACGGTTATGGGTATTCGTTTTATTCTAGGTCGGACCGGTTCAGGTAAAAGCAGACAAATTATGAACGAAATGCACAATAGGCTTATGGAGGGTGGTTATGAAAAACTTATTCTGCTGGTGCCGGAACAGTTTACCCTGCAGGCCGAACGTGATTTGATCACCAGTCTTAATCTCCCAGGTATTATTCGGATTGAAGTATTAAGTTTCACTCGCCTGGCCCATCGGGTATTTGATCAGGTAGGTGGAGCAACCCGGGTCTTGCTGAACGAACAAGGTAAAAATATGGTTCTGAGGAGAATCGTTGATACCCATAATTCGGATCTTACAATTTACAAAAAAGCAGCAGTTCAGTCGGGCTTTATTACCCGACTGGGAGAATTTATATCCGATTTAAAAGGGCAGGACATTTCTCCGAGCCAACTACGTGAAAGTGTTACAGGTGCGGAAGAACTGATCTTGGCGCATAAGGTTCATGATGTAGCCTTGATATATGAACAGTTTAATGAATATTTAAAAGGAAGGTACCTAGAAGCAGATGACCGATTGAACTTACTTTGCCAAAAAATTGGCAATGCTGCTTTTTTACATGATGCATACATTTGGGTGGATGGATTTACTACCTTTTCGCCCCAGAGTCTCAAGATATTAGCCCAACTAATAAAGGCGGTAAAAGAAATTACGGTCAGCATCATCATGGATCCTGGTAACGGAAGTCGTGATCGGGAGTTATTCAGTTTATCCAGACAAAGCCTGGAGCGGTTGAGAACCTTTGCGAAATCTTCCGGAGTGGAAGAAGAGATCATAACTAATAGAAACTCAAATCCGGCAATACTAAAAAACCCTGCAATTCAGCACTTGGAAAAAGAGCTTTTTGCCTATCCGGCTCAAAAATATATAGACCCAATAAAAGATATCGAAATTCTTGCGGCTGCCAGTCGCAACTCCGAAGTGGAATACGCTGCCGCCCAGGTAGTTGAACTGGTAAGGGAAAGAGGTTGGCGCTACCGCGATTTGGCTGTGGTCTGCAATGACATTGATAATTATGCCCCGATTATTAAAAGAGTGTTTAACGAATACAACATACCCGCATTCATGGACCAAAAACGGAGCCTGATGGGTAACTCCATCATCAAACTGGTTCTGTCGTCCGCTGAGGTAATCCGCCGGGGATATCGTTATGAAGATATATTTACATTTCTTAAGACTGGATTCAGTGGTCTGGGCCAGGATGAAGCGGAAATATTAGAGAATTTTGCGCTTCGATACGGAATCCAGGGTAAACGCTGGCAACAACAATTTAGAATAGAAACTTCTGAATCAGAACAAATGAATAACTACCGGGAAATTATTATAGGACCCCTGCAAAGGCTAGAAGGAAAGATGAAGAATGAACAAACCGTAGCAGCCATGTGCAGGGCCCATTATGATTACCTGGTAGAAATAGGCCTTCCGGAAAGATTGGCTGATTGGATTAACTCGATGAACCAACAGGGCCGACTTGAAATTGTTCGCGAGAATACTCAGATATGGAACATAATTCTCGAAGTCCTAGATCAGATGGTAGAAATTTTGGGCGACCAAAAGGTAACCCTTAAAGATTATCTGCATTTACTGGAGGCAGGTTTTGAGTCACTGGAGGTAGGAATTATTCCAACTACCATTGACCAAGTACTGATCGGAGATATCCAGCGATCAAAAAGTCACGATATTAAAGGCCTGCTGGTATTGGGTGTAAACGACGGTGTTATACCATCTTTTGCAGCTGAAGAAGGTATATTAACTGAATTTGAGAAGGAGACACTGCAGGCCAGGGGCTTGGAGCTCGGCTTTGAGAGAACAAGGAAGTCTCTTGAAGAAAGGTTTTTGGTTTACACTTCATTAAGCAAGCCAATTGAATACATAGGTTTATCATACGCCCTGGCCGATAATGAAGGTAAAGCTTTGCGACCATCGCTGCTTATCAACCGCATACAGACCATTCTGCCTGGGGTATCCAATCACAGCGACCTGGTTAAACATCAGGAAATTGAATTGCACCAGATATCCACCCCGCAAAGTACTTATAAGTACCTGGTAGAAAATATGCGTGCATTAGCTGATGCTAAACCAGTAGATATTATATGGGGAGATGTCTACGGGTGGTATCACTCTGATAAGGACTGGCAGAGGAGTCTTCAAATTCTGCAAAAAGCCTTGTTTCACCGCAATCAGGTCAGCGCTCTTGGTATAGAAATAGCAAGGCGAGCGTATACTTTGCCCTTGCGTGCTAGTATATCTCGTCTTGAACAGTATGTCAGCTGCCCGTTTGCACATTTCATACGTTACGGACTAAAACCCCAGGAACGCAAGGTATATGAAGTATCTGCGCCTGACATCGGGGAATTGTTTCACATTTGTCTTCGTGATTTCGGGCGGCGTTTGCAGCAGGAGAAACTGGACTGGACTTCTTTAGACAGAAACATGTGCAATGATATTGTAGATACCATCATGGATCAACTAGTGCCGCTGCAGGGAGATGGGATATACGCGAGCAGTCCTCGCTACCAGCATCTGGCTCACCGATTGAAAAGAATCAGCCGACGGGCGGCATGGATGTTGACTCAACAGCTTCAGCAGGGTGAGTTTGTCCCCAAACAGTTTGAGGTCGGCTTCGGCCCCAACCAGCTGTTTCCCGCTATTGAAATAGAACTTGATAACGGACAGCAGCTTTTTCTAGAGGGACGTATCGATCGGGTTGATCTGCTCGAGACTGTAGAAGGCACGTATATTAAAATCATAGATTATAAATCTGGTACGCCAGATTTTAAACTGAGTGATATTTTTCATGGTTTATCCCTTCAACTCATTACTTATTTGCTGGCAGTAATGGCAGGAGCAACCGGGTTGGAAAATGGAGACCTAAAACCAGGTGGCATCTTTTATTTCCGAATTGATGATCCTTTAATCGAATCTCCCGCAGCTATTACTGAAAACGTAGAAAAGGAAATGGCGAAAAAGTTCAGACTTCAGGGTCTGGTTTTGGCTGATGTCAATCTGGCGACTAAGTTGGACAAGGACCTGCTCAAAGGGAATTCGGATGTGATTCCAGTTGGACTGAAAAAAGATGGTGATTTCAGCAAAAGTTCATCAATCATTGCCATACACGATTTGCAAGCCCTGCTATCTCATGTTCGGGATCTAATAACCAGGATAGGGCAGGAGATTAACGGTGGGCAGGTTAGAATTGAGCCAATAAAAATGGGCAGTCATTCTGCTTGCCGGTTTTGCTTATATCTGGGGATATGCCAGTTTGACCGGGCTTTGAAGGACAACCAATATCGGTTCTTGCCTAAATTAGGCAACGATGAAGTAATTAACCGCATCCACAAAAATGGAGGGTTAACATAATGTCAGGTTGGAATGAACAGCAAAATACAGCAATTATGGATCGCCACCACGATCTGCTGGTGGCAGCAGCAGCAGGCTCAGGCAAAACCGCTGTCCTGGTTGAACGAATAATACGCCTGGTCAGGCAAGACCAATTAGACATTGACAGAATGCTGATCGTAACCTTTACTCAAGCAGCCGCTGGTGAAATGAGATCCAGAATCACTTCAGCCCTACTTCTGGCCATGGATGAGGATAAGGAAAGCCAGGATTTTTTACGCCAACAGATAACCCTGTTAAACCGCGCATCTATCTGCACACTGCATTCATTTTGCCTGGACGTGGTGCGCAGATACTTTCATGTTTTTGGTATCAGTCCTTCGTTCCGAGTTGGTGATGCTACCGAAATAGCTTTACTGAGATTGGAAATAATAGAAGGACTATTTGACTGCGAATATGAACTGGGGACACCTGAGTTCTTGAACCTGGTGGAGATGTATGCCGGGGGAAAAGATGATACTCCCTTAAGGGATTTGGTTTTGCGAACCTACGATTTTATACAGAGTCAGCCTTACCCCTTGCAATGGCTGCGCCAAAAGGTGCAAGATTTTAATCTGGCCAAGAACCGATTTAGTGATTGTATTTGGGTTCAAAGTTTGAGGGAACAGATCGATATCGAACTTGCTGGGATAGAGTTAATTTTTAAAGAAGCTGAGAATATTGCTAAACGGCCTGCAGGACCAGCAGCTTACCTGAGTGCCCTCGAGAATGACTTAACGATAGTTAATGATTTAAGGGCAAAGTTAAAAGTTGGAATTATCGATTTTTATCAGCAGCTTTCCGAGGTTAAACACCAGACCTTGGCCAAAGCCAACAAGGATAGCAATGCGGTCCTGAAAGAGGCTGTTCAGCAGTTACGGGATCAAGGCAAAAGGGTTATCAAAGATTTGGCTAAAAAAATATTAATTATGCCCCCGGATGATTTCTGCCATGATTTGCAGACGATATACCCGGGCATGTTATATCTTTATCATCTGGTGGAAAGTTTTGATCTTTTGTTCCGGGAACGCAAAACCGAAAAAGGACTAGTTGATTTCAATGACTTGGAGCATTATGCCCTGGCGGTCCTGGCCGATCCTGAGGTGGCAAGCGAATACCGAAATCACTTCATACACATATTCATAGATGAATATCAGGACAGCAACTTGGTGCAGGAGACAATCCTGAGTTTCATAAAACGGCCGGATAACATTTTTATGGTTGGGGACGTAAAGCAGAGTATCTACCGTTTCCGACTGGCTGACCCCAGCTTATTTTTGCATAAATATGATACCTATAACCAGGACGGCAGCCATCTTACTCGCCGTATCGATCTAAGCCGAAATTATCGCAGTCGCAAGGCTATAATAGATGGGGTAAATGATATATTTCACCATATTATGACCAAGCATTTCGGCGAAATGGACTATAGCCCGGAGGTATTCCTGGAATACGGACTCCAACTTCCCGAAGGAATTAAGGAAGAATTAGGTACGGAAAATATTGAGCTTATCTTAATTGACAAGCAAAATAACAATCTAACCGAGGATGCATACGAACAACCGGAAGAGGAGAACGCTGTCCGCGATGAAGATATCGAGGAACCACCAGGGGATATAGAATTTGAAGCCCAGCAAGTGGCGGCACGTATAAATGAACTGCATGGCCAGCATTTCTATGACAGTAAAAATGAGAATTATCGGCACCTGGAATATCGAGATATAGTGGTGTTACTGCGGGCTACTCGTCAGCAGGCTGATATCTATTATGAAACTTTGATGGCGGCAGGTATTCCCGTTTATGCCGATGTCGATCGTGGGTATTTTGAGACTACCGAGGTTACGGTATTCATTAATTTATTGCGGTTAATTGATAATAAACGTCAGGACCTGCCCCTACTCAGCATTCTGCGTTCTCCGATCGCTAATTTTACCGTTGAAGAATTACTTCTTATTAGGGCAGACAGTACTGCTCCAACCTATTTTGAGGCTATGTCTCAATACGCATTGAATCATGATGATACCCTAGCGGCAGGTCTGCACGATTTTCTCCACCAATTAGAAATGTGGAAGGAAGAAGCACGCTTTAGCCCTATGGATGAATTTATTTGGAAATTGCTGCTGGAAACCGGCTATCTTTATTATGTCAGCGCCATGCCCGGGGGACAACAGAGGCAAGCAAATATGCGAATATTGCTGGAGCGAGCTCAAAATTATCAAAAGTCTGGGATGCAGGGACTATTTCATTTTCTCAAATTTATCGAGAAACTGGAGTCAAGCAGCAGTGATATGGGTATGGCCAAGATCATGGGTGAGAATGAAGATGTTGTCAGAATAATGAGCATCCATAAAAGCAAAGGACTAGAATTCCCGGTAGTTATTTTAGCAGGATTGGGTAGGAAATTTAATCTCAGTGATATCAAAGCCAAGGTTATGTTTCACAAAGAACTTGGAATTGGACCTCGTTTTGTAGATCCTGAACTCCGTGTTACCCGTGATACTATCGCCAGAATTGCTCTGAAAAATCGTATTCAGACTGAGAACCTGGCAGAGGAAATGCGCATACTATACGTCGCTTGTACCCGTCCCCGCGATAAGCTGATATTAGTGGGCACGGTCAGCAATTTTAGCCATCGGATCAGAAAATGGAACAAAGGCACCAGCCCTTTTCAGATGTCCCGGGCCAATAGTATGATCGACTGGGTTGGAGCGGTGATTGCACTGCACCCCGACGGTGAATTCTGGAGAGATAAAGATTCTCTTCATACCCTGGAATTGAAGTCAACGTCCGATTATCGGTGGAAAGTTAGAGTAGTTGGGAAATCTGATCAAGGGAATGACTCGTCGGCAGCATGGGCTGATATTGGACTTGAGCAGCGTATAAAGGAATATTTCCAGAGCGAAAACATGGTATTTACTGATACCATTAGCAATCGACTGGGCTGGAGGTATCCTTATTCTGAAGCTATCAGCGTACCCTCCAAGATTTCAGTCAGCCAGATTAAGGAATTACAAACCGACAAAGATACCAAGATATGGTTGGGATCAGTACCAATCAGCAAGGAACCAAGATTTATCTCTTTAGAATCTGGATTGAACGAGGTAATAAGCGGGGCGTCCAGAGGTATAATTCTGCATACTGTCATGGAACATCTTGATTTCGACAGAGTTGATAATGAAGCTCAAATCGAAGAACAATTAGCGGAATTGATCGAACGAGAAATTTTACTTCCTACAGAAGCGGAGACGGTAGACAGCCAGAAGATTTTGCATTTCTTCCGCTCGATATTAGGGCAGAGAATTTTAGGTGCGCAAAGGGTAGAGCGGGAGGTGCCCTTTAATCTTCTCTATGACGCTGCCCGAATATTTAACGACTGCCAGCTGGAGGGTGAACATATGCTGGTCCAGGGGGTAATCGACCTATTTTTCCAGGAGGATAACGATCTGGTGCTGGTCGATTTTAAAACCGACCGGATTACTCCCCTGAACCGTGCCGAGTTGATAGCCAATTACATTATACAGATAGACCTGTACAAGAGCGCTCTGGAGAATATCCTGGGCCAAAAAGTAAAAGGAAGCTATTTGTACCTGTTTGACATCGATGAGGCAGTACAATTAGACATTTGAAATAAAAATTTAAATAGGCTAATGGAAAATGAAATTAAAAAGTAGTTCCCGGAGTAATGCAAACCCTATAGGTGATATCGAAATATACAATATACTGCGGGAGAAAGAAGGATTTTCGTCATTTAGATGGAACTTATTTACCTGTCATATATGTTTGGAACTCGGAAATAAATCCCCCAGCTTTCTAACTACAGCAATGATCTTTTTGATGTCCTACCAGCTTAACAGGAGAATTTTGTGAATAAATATATATCCATATTCCTGACAATATTATTTTGGATAATAAACATAGTACCGGCTTCTGCAACTGAAAACAGTTTTCCTGGACCGCCGGTGATCGAATCAGAATCGGCGGTGCTTATGGACGCCCGGACCGGGCAGGTATTATATGAGAAAAACAAGAATCAACAGCTTTACCCGGCTTCGATCACTAAGATAATGACAGTTTTGCTGGGTTTGGAGAATGCCAGCCTTCAGGATACCGTAACCATGTCACATAAGGCCGTATTCAGTATTGAACTGGGAGCTGCCCACATCGCGCTGGATGAAGGCGAACAAATTAACATGGAGCAGGCGCTTATGGCAGCGATGCTGCCCTCGGCCAATGAAGCCTGCAACGGAATCGCCGAGCATGTCAGCGGCAGTATACCGGAATTTGTGAAGCTTATGAACCAGCGAGCAGTTGAAACCGGTGCGCTTCATACCATCTTCGTCAATCCAAATGGTCTGGCTGACCCAAATCATTTAACCACTGCCTATGATATGGCCGTGATAACCCGGGCTGCCATACAAAATCCTGAATTTAGGCGGATATTTGGTACTTCTCATTACATTATTACCCCTACCAATAAACAACCGGAAACACGTTATTTGTGGGCAGAACATAAAATGTTTGAATGTGGCCGGTATGAGTATCTGGGAGTAACTGGAGGCAAGACTGGTTATACCAAAGAATCCGGAAATACCCTGGTTACTTTAGCGCAGAGAGGCGACAGGGAACTGATCGCGGTGGTATTGAAAAGTGTGAATCACGCGGTTTACACAGATACCACGGCATTGTTGGATTATGGGTTCGACCAGTTTAATGATACCAAAATTGTCATGCCGGCGGTTGATAATTCCAACATGAATGGTTTCCCGGGAGATCCCCGAATATCAGAAGAGATATCTAAACAGATTCAGGATTCAGAAACCGTCCGTTTACTGCACAAAAGTATCAGTCCTGGTGAGGTGTCAGTTAGATATCAATTGTTGACAGACCAAGGCAGCAATAATCCAAGCATTCAGGTCAGTATGTATCTAAATAGTCCCAGTAATTATATGTATAGTGATTTGGGCAAAGCGATCATCGAAATTCCGCTACCCGGCCCCACCGTAGGCAGCCGAATACTGCACGTCATATCCGTTATCGCAAAAATATTACTAGGTATAGTTGCAGTGCTGTTCAGTATCCGTTGGTATTTTAAGATCAAAAGAACTCTACGCAAGAGACGGAGTTATTCTCTTAATCCGGAAAGAGTAAGAATGCCTATTCGTTAAAAAACCAAAGGACCGGCAATAAGACCGGCCCTTTGGTATACGATTAAATATTAGATACTTTTCATGGCGGTATTGCAATGATTAATACAATCGTTCAGGGAATTATAGGCTAGATCCAGTTCTTGCTGCGACTTCTGGTTCATACCTGACTTGGTGAAGTTTTCAAGATCCCTCTTTGCCATGTTTACATGTGAAATAATCGATTCTACGCGTGATCTCTGATCCACTCAATCCACCTCCTTTTGCTAAACTACAAAATATTTTGCCCCATGGTAGGCTTAAATATAGAGGAATAAATAATTACACCGGACAAAATATTAAAATGCAACAAGTACGTGATAAAAATCGCAATTGTTGACATGAAAAACACGGGGCCAATATAGTCTTAGTAAGTAAGGATTAAAAATTACTACAGCTCAATTTGAGACATAGGGGGGAAACATGTGAAACTATGGCCTGTAAGAAGACTCAGTCAATGGTCAGCCGGTCTGACTGTGGCATTCATTATCATGATAGCTTTGAAAATGGCAGACTTGATGCCACTTCCAACACCATTTATAGGTCTTTTGGGACTGGTTGGTTTTTTCACCGGAATAGTTGCTTTATTTCGCTATAAAGAGAAGTCTTTACTGGTTTGGTTGTCGGTACTGGTGGGTTTACTGATTATCTTTTGGACCGCGGCGGAGATAATTTATCCACATTAAACGTTAAACCATAAAAGGGGAAAAACAATGAAACCGTCAAGAACAGATGCACAATCTATTGATGCCTACATCTCCCAGTTCAGTCCGGACATCCAGGAAAAATTGCACAACCTCAGAAAGGTAATAAAGAATGCAAGTCCTGAAATGGAGGAGAAGATAAGCTACCAAATGCCTGCTTTCTATTTGGATGGATATGTAGTATTTTTTGCGGCTTTTAAGAATCACATCGGATTTTATCCAACCCCCAGCGGAATAAATGCCTTTAAAGAGGAGCTTTCAGGATACAAATCGGCAAAAGGATCCGTCCAATTTCCCAATAATAAACCATTACCGTATGATCTGGTCAGCCGAATCGTTAAATACCGGGTTGAAGAGAACAAGAAGCAGGCCGAATTAAAGCAAAGAAGCAAGCAAAAGCACTAACCAGAGCATTGAAGTCACGTTGGTAATGTGTTATAACAAAACATATGTTCTCCAAATGATTGTACTGCTGACAAAGGTCTAGAGTACGCAAAAATGGTCTATGAAAATTCAAATAGGTTACCCAGTTACCTGAATTATTTATATAGAAAAGGTTTTTGAAAGAGGATAACAAGGGTAACTAGGTAACCCAAGAAGAAAAAAATATGAATACCCATGGCAATCTAAAATCGGATAGAGTGCTATTTTTTTGACATAATATAAGTGTTTTGTAGGATATTTCGAGAAACTATCGTTTAATACACTAAAATATGTCCACCAAATAACGTATTACTAATATGAATAAGGCAGGAATTGTAAACTAATTCCTAAAACGATATTGCTTCAATGAAAGGTGACGAGAGAGCATGATATTCAAAGTTATGACTGTAGACAAAACTGCCACGTTGCTAAAACTTAAAGGCCCCACTGGTGCCCTGACCACAAAGACAACCTATATTCCAGCCGGAACGATGCTGGAAGTATACGGCTATGCCAATAGTGAAGAGACCCGTTTCGTAGCATGGAACGAAAATTTCTCAGCGACCTTCTTCACAGTGTCTATTAATGATTGCAGACCCGCATATTAAACCAATGCTTGATTGCGTTGTCCATATCGAATAGTATTTTGGGTGATGTTTATCCATTGAGAATGAAGAAGGTGACGGAATGTTTAGTAAAATACTGGTCCCCACTGATGGCTCAGAATTTTCGCGTCGTGCCCTGATCACTGCTGTCCAAATCGCCAGATCGTTTAACTCTGCAATTGAACTTCTTCACGTAGTTAATTCTATGGACATAATTTATGGATCTCCAACCATCCTGGGAGGATCTTATACATATGCCGATCCAGAGAATATAGGCAAGCAGGTTCTAGATCACACTATAGCAGGATTAGATATAGCGGATGTAACTATTGCAATCAAAACTGTCACAGGCAGCCCTGCCGACGCAATTATTGATGAACTCAAACAAAACTTTGATCTGGTGGTAATGGGGAGCAAGGGGCACAGCCCACTGCATGGCGCACTAATCGGCAGTGTCACCCAACGCGTAGCGGGGGAAACTCATTGCCCTGTTTTAATTGTAAAGAATGACTGACAACTATCTGGTTTTTGGCAAATGAGAACGTCCTGCGGATAATGTCTGCGGGACTTTTATTATGTTAGACTATTCAATAGAATTTATTATCGGGGGAATATTATGACAGAAAATTCTTTGGATTTGGGTATATTGGAAGCTCAATCCCCTCAGGTTGTAGCCCAGCTGCTTATTGAGCTGAGTGAACTACTTGACGGAGGCCGTGACAATATTCAAAGTATGTCAAGCTTTGAATTGTATGCAGAAATATTGCGTAACAACGGTGATAGAGACCATTTGATTTTAGGGCAGGATGAAATTGTGATTTCGTTTTCGGCTATTTTCCAGTTTGTCCTATGGTCTAAAATCGATAATCCGGACCAACTTGAGTTAATTTTAGAATTACTGAATGAATATAAGGTACCCAGTGGTGATGGCGAGAACCGTTATTTGAGGGTTGTTTTAGATACGTTCACCAAAACCGTGGCCGCTTCCAAATATCTGGCGGCCAAGATGGCTAGAATAAATGATGACCTAAATAAACTTCAGCAAAGATCTAGTGAAGAATCGTCAATTATAGTCAGTAAGATGACGGCTTTGAACCAGGAATTGAACCAGCTACGAGACGAGACAGTTATGGATGCAGAAGCTTTCCACCAGAAATTATGCAAGATATCTGCTGACCTGGACCAAATTCAGGCAGATATGAATAAGCAAAATGTCCAAGTAGCTTCTTCCCGAAATATTCTCAACCTTGCTACGGTGATAGTAATTGCATGTTTACTGGGACTAATTTTTTTGATTTGGTACACCGTCTTTGACTAAACCAGACTGATGGGGGAATTACTTATGAAGTACTTGGTAATAGGCGGAGGGGGAACTGGTGGCAGCATATCCGCTTTTATGACTGAGGCTGGCAAAGATGTAACCGTAATAGAACAGGGGGACCATCTAGAAGCAATCCGTACCTCGGGACTAACAATGGAAACCACCCGCAAAGGCAATTATTCTGTTTTCCCTGTGCTGGCTTCTGACATGGACAATTATCAATTGCAGCCGGACATAATCTTCGTATGCGTTAAAGGTTATTCTCTGGGTGCTGTGATCCCTTTCATTAATAGAATATCAGGCCCCAATACCATTGTGATTCCATTGCTGAATATATACGGCACCGGAGCCAGGATGCAAGCCAAGTTGCGGGATGTGTTAGTCACGGATGGCTGCATATATATTTCCGCTGAGATAAAACATCCTGGAACCATTTTGATATCTGGTGATATTTTTAGGGTTGTATTTGGGGTCAGAATCCCGGAAGATTACAATCCGGTGCTGGAAGAGGTGGTTGGTGATCTTGAAAGCAGCGGCATCACTGCCGTTTTATCAGGCAACATTCTAAGGGATGCCTTGCAGAAATTCTCATATGTATCTCCGATGGCCGCCTGTGGGGCCTATTTTGACATTAATGCCGGAGAGGCTCAGAAACAGGGTAGAGTTAGAGAAACTTTCATTGAATTAATGCATGAAATCGATTTGCTTGCTCAAGCAATGGGAATACTCTTTTCGGTGGACATCGTTGCAACCAATTTAGAAATATTAGACAGCCTTTTGCCCTCGGCATCAACTTCGATGCAAAGGGATATGCGCCAGGGTAAGAACTCGGAGATTGATGGTCTAATATTTGAGGTGGTGCGTTTAGGGAAAAAATTTAATGTGCCAGTCCCTGCTTACGAGAAGATAGCCGCCAAATTCAACTTTCAATATTGATTGCACCTAGACACTAGGCAACGTTTTCTTGCCTTATAACAATATGGTGACAGTATCAGGTTTATTTAAATTCACAGTAAATCAAGCCAATTTTACTGCCGTACCGCAGGCGGTAACCATTAACATACCATCACGGACAACCTGGTAATCCAGATCGATGCCAATTACTGCATCAGCGGCCATACTACGGGCCACATCTTCCATTTCGCTTATAGCTACACGCCTTGCCTCGCTTAACTTACTTTCGTAGGCACTGGATCTTCCTCCAACAATATCAGTGATGCTGGCAAAAACGTCTCTGACTACATTAGCCCCCATGATAGCTTCCCCGGTTACCAATCCCAGATAAGCAACTACCCGGTGTCCATCTATTCCCGGCGTTGTTGTAAGAATCATTACTAATCCTCCTTTCAGGTTTACGCCTATTTTAACATAATCTATTATATGCTCCCAAAAGCAAGAAGCGCTGCAAAAATATTTTCGCAGCGCTTCTTTTGTTATTTACAGAAGGGGGACTTCTGTAGATGGTCAAGAACTTTACTTAATAATACGATATTAGTTTCCTAATTATGAATGGGTTTTCTTCTATTAATTATAATACCAGAAGCTATCAGTATAAGTCCAACTAAATAAGTAAAAATATCATTGGCTCCCGTTTTGGGCAAATTGCCGGTAATTGTAGTTGATGGGCCGGCAGCCGGGGCTTCTGGCAAGGCACTTATTGTATTATCTTGGGATGGCCTGATAGTAAAAAATTTTCGCCTTTTGCAGGTTGAAAAAAATAGGCTGCATTGAAAATGCAGCAAATGCAGGATATATTTGTGTATCAAACCCTTATAATATAGTGACTTTAACTGTTTTCATACCGTATCGCAATGCCTCAGCATGGGTATCAAAGAATAGATCCAAACGGTTGCCCTTGATTGCGTTGCCCTGGTCAGCTGCGATAGCATTACCGTATCCTTGTACATAAAGCCTGGTGCCCATGGGAATTACTTTGGGATCTACCGCCACTATTCCATGAGCCAATGGAAGACCGATGTAAGAGGGATACCCGTAGTAGGGTTTGTTGCATTCGTAACATCCGTCATAAGCGGTCGCTACCATGGTAAGCACCTGGCCGCTTCGTAAAAACCCGGATCTGGATGGAGAAGAATTCGCGGCATCAAGTCCGAATGCTTGCCTTGTCCTGGGACCAACAATCCCATCTGCGCTCAAGCCAGCGTCTCTCTGAAAACGGATTACAGCCTGGTAGGTTTGGTAACCGAAGATGCCATCAGCGCTGCCACACCAGTAACCCCTTTCATTCAATATTTGCTGCATATGTACTACCTCCGCTCCTTGGGATCCCCAGACCAGACTGGAGGCTGCCATGGCCGGGCTGCTGTTTGGCCAGATAAGGCCGCTGCATAATAAAGCAATGATAAATACAGAGACAAATAGCTTTTTTTTCGACATTTCCTAACTCCTTTCTAAACTTTAGGCACCTTCCTGGTACGTATAAGTATCGGTTTTGGGGCTTTATTCAGTTTAGAAGGTAGTACATGTTTCAAGTCTAACTTATCTCTCCAGTTATAATCAAACCGGCTATAAGCTATCTGATTTGGACAGGCTCTGCTATGGCTGGATGTTCTCTGGAATTTTGTCCAATCCCGTCAACTCTAACGAAATCCGGTACGATGGGATTACATGGCATAACAGGTAATCTCGCTATATTGAGCTTTAGTTTAGACACTTTTCAGCAGAACAACATTTGTGGCATACAGACCAAGTATTGAGTCCGTATAATTGTGTAAATTAGATTTTCAGAAAACAGGGTGAGCCAA
>CAZOZX010000030.1:0-21747 GCA_964584415.1 uncultured Syntrophomonas sp. | reverse complement strand
CCTATCCGTCCCTCTTTTGTCTACTTTTTAGGGCTCACTCCAGTTCTGTTGCCTGTTTGTGCCCCTATTCCTCCACCAGCCCCACATATTCAAGAGCCGCACAGAGCCGGTCCAGGTCAGCCTGGAAGGCTTTTTCATTATACTTCACCGAACTCAGGCGGTTATGCCCGCTGCTGGCCAGGCGGCCGCCCTCTTTCAGCTGCAGCGAGGTATCATAACATTCCCGCGCTTCATCAAACATCTGCAGAGCTTCATAAGCCATCCCCAGGGCTGTGAAAAACATAGCATCGGCACAGGATAAATCAGCCAGGGACCGCACCCGCTCGCCGATCTCGACCATACGGTCATAGCCGCGGACAACGATCTCTTGCTCCAGGATCTTCTTGCCGGCCAGCCACAGGTTGTACTGGGGCTCGGGCAGGGCCGGGTTGATATGCTGCGCCTGGATAAAACAGAGCAGGGCTGCCTCGGGCAGCCTGACATGATCACACAGGGTATTGCCGATATTGTTCCAGCCCTCCGCGCTGATGTCCAGCCCCAGACAGCAGATCCGCTTTATAGCCGCCACACATTCATCATGCATCCCCAAACTACCACACAGCATGGGCAGGTCGGTCAAAACCAGCTTATTGTTTATCGAATCTAGGTGAGCGTGCAGCGCCGAGGTCAGCAGGCTGGCCATCCGATCCAATCCCCGGTACCGGTACTGGTTGGCGTAACAGCACAGAGCGAAGTCAAACTCCACCGGTTGGGTCCATTCAGCCGGATTGAAACGCAGCTGATTCAGATACCATCCCCAGGCCGGGTCAGGCTGCCGGGGCGGACGAAAGGCGGTAAGCGCCGTCAAAGCCTCCGTGATCTCGTTGGCGATGATGGGATTCAGATGATATAAGCGGAACCATCCCTTGGGAGCGCCGAAGCCCCCGGTCCGCTTCAGGTCGATATAGCGGGACAGGCGCAGCCTCATCAGCATGTTGCCGGACATCTCCATCAGGATCCGGTTCTTGCGGTTATCGAAACGGCGTTCCCAGAGGGTATAGCCGTCCTTGCTGGCCTGGATTTGCTTAAACTTGAACTCGGGCAGGCGATCGGTATCCAGCACCGACCCCACGTGATCGAGCCGCAGCTGCACCGCGGCATCGTCCCGCACTTCGAGCGCATTCAGCAGGTCATTCCGAAAATTATCCATGCCGGCTACCTTCCTTTGGATTGCTGCGAACATAATAGCACATTTGCATCCTCTCATGGAAATGGCGGAAATGTCGAAGGTGTCAATGGTACGGAAATGCTGACATAAAACAGGCAACAGCAGGCAGCAGAACCGTCCCTCTGCCTGGCCTGGCCTGTCTTCGGATGCACCAATTGGGAGGATTTTGCATATAGTACATCGGTTTAACATTTACCCATTATTTCGCGAAAGGAGTTGAATATTTTGCCGAACGGAAACAATCCTCTTGATTTCGTCAGCTCATCCCCACGCAATGGGGCAACCGGGGTATCCCTCACCCCCAGGATCATAACCAGGTTCACCCTCAATGTCGTGGATGATACGGTATGGACTAACAACCGCACCCAGTTCAGGCTTTTCCGGGGCACCACCAGCGTTGGCATCAACGTCACCCGCTCTGGCGTCTTTGCATTGCGCCGCAATATCTACATCAGACCCATAAACACCCTGAGGCCTTCAACCGATTATCGCCTGGTGATACTGCCCGGCCTGACCGCCAACAATGGCAACACCCTGGGAGAAACCATTACTATCAGATTCAGGACCCGGCGTTCAGTAACCCCGCAGGAATAAGCCGCCCGGTTGGTTCGGGCCCGGCCCAACCCTAGAACCGCCGTTAAGGGCTGTGTTTCATTTATGGAGCATGGCCCTTTTAATATTATCAGCTTCAGGATTGCCCGGCCACCGCATATATATTAAGGAGGAGGCTTTGTTATGGATTTGCCCGACGAATATGCCCAATGGGCCGAAAGCTACGATAAATACGGAGCGCTGACCAATATCCTTGCGAGCGAACAAGACTTCTTAAAGAAGGTTGTCTATAAATACAGAATCCAAACCGTCCTGGACTGCGCCTGCGGCACCGGGCCCCACCTCATTTTCCTGGCCCGGATGGGTTTGAATGTACGGGGCAGCGATTACTCCGAGGCGATGCTCACCATCTGCCACCGCAACCTGGCCCGGAAAGGTCTGAAGGTGACCACCAAAGCAGCCGACTACCGGTACCTGGAGAAAGCCTGGGGCCGCAAGTTCGACGCTATCCTGTGCATGAACCAGTCCATAGCTCACATGCTTACCCGCGAAGACCTGCTCACCGCGTTTAATTCCATCCGCGGCCGCTTGAATGATAAAGGCATCCTGGTCATGACCCAGGGGACCACCCATCTCACCTTACAGGATAAGTACCGTTTCGATCTGATCGTGAACCATAACAATTTCTCCCGGGTTTTCGTCCGCGACGTGGAGGACGGAATGCAGATCTTCCATTATCTCGATATCTATCACAGCTCACGGCGGGACGAGATGGAGACCCACAGCGTCCGCCTGAAAATCATTCTCGATGATGAATACCGATCGCTCCTTAGCCAGGCCGGGTTCAGCAGGGTGCATTTATATGGCGGGTTAGACATGGCCCCCTATGATAGAGAGAAATCGCGGCGGCTGATCGTAGTGGCCGAGAAATAGACTGACTTAACGGCAGGACTAGTGCCAGGTGTTTCTATATGCGCTATTTGAGATACAGAGTATTTTATTACGGTGGGCATGGTAATCCGCATCTTAATATGGTAATAAACATATAGGGGCGTTTTATTAATAACAGTAAAATGTATCGAATCGTTGGTTTATGAATTCCTCTTCCCAAAAATGAATGGAGGATGAAATGAGACTATTCAATAATGTCGAAATGCTGGAATTGAAAGCTGCCCTGGCTAATGGACCGGGGGTAATCAGCCCCGTGATTGTCTGGGACGAACAGGATGTTGTACTGTTTGATGCGGGCTTGCCGGGCATGGCCAAAATGTTTCGTGAGACTGCCGCCGCCACCGGTGTTCCCTTTGACAGACTGAATAAAATACTGATTACCCATGCTGATATGGACCATATCGGAAGCCTGTCCCAAATCATTCATGAAGCTGAATCAGAAATAATGCTGATGGCCCACCAAGAAGAAAGACCATATATCGAGTGCGACCTGCCTCCTGTTCGCCTAAAGCAAATGGAAGCAGCCGCCGGTTCAATGACGGGGGCAGCCCGTGAGCAATTATCAACCCTAACCGAAAATCTTAAGAAGAGCTATCGGATGTTCAAAGCCAATGTGGATAAAACCATAGAGGATGGTGAAGTTCTTCCCTTCTGCGGTGGAATCACCTGTATTTATACGCCTGGTCATACACCTGGACATATGACTTATTATCTTAATAAGTGGAAGTTGCTGATTGCCGGAGATATCCTCCAGGTGATGGATGGGTCTCTGGAGAAGTGTCCTGAATTTACTATTCTGGATAAGGCCGCTGCGGCAGCTTCACTGAAGAAGTTAGGCCATTATGAAATAGAAAAAGTTGTTTGCTATCATGGTGGTCTGTTCCATGGCGACGCCGTACAGCGCATTGCAGAAATAGCGAGGAGAGTATAGTTCCAGCTGCCCAATCAGAGGAGGAGGATGCACTATGCCGTTTCAAATCGTCCGCAACGATATCACCACCATGAAGGTCGACGCCATCGTCAACGCCGCCAACTCAGCTCTGAAAATGGGCGGGGGAGTGTGCGGAGCCATTTTCAATGCAGCCGGCAGCCGGCAGCTGCAGGCTGAGTGCGACCGGATCGGGGGCTGCCCCACCGGCCAAGCGGTGATCACCAGCGGCTACAACCTCCCCGCCAAATACATAATCCATACCGTGGGCCCCATCTGGCAGGACGGCAAACATAACGAGCCCGCCCTGCTGCGTTCCTGTTATGCCAACTCCCTGGCCCTGGCCGCCCAGCATAAATGCGAGTCGATCGCCTTTCCCCTGATCTCAGCCGGTATCTACGGGTATCCCAAGGACCAGGCCCTGAAAGTGGCGACCGCGGCCATCACCGAATTCCTGCTCGAACACGATATGACCGTTTACCTGGTGGTCTTCGATAAACAGGCCCTGGCCTTCAGCCAGAAACTGTTTAAGGATATTGAGAAATATATCGACGACTAAGCCCGCATTGATGCCGACTACAAGAACCGGAAAGGGAAGAAGAATTAAAGCGGGAGGCTATTTTACACAGCCAGACAGGACAGGGGGGAGCCATAGTAGGCTCTCCCTTATCATTATGCAGCCTCAGCCGCTATTTGGGATACAATAAAGGAGGAGGAAACAGGAGGAGGCATGCCCATGGATGTATTCGCAGAGTATTTAGCGCGCATAACTGATCCGCAGCACCGGGCCCGGACCGAAGAGGTCCTGAGCTGGGTAACCACGAGATTTCCGAAGCTGGTGCCCAGGATTGCCTGGAAACAGCCCATGTTTACCGATCATGGTACATTTATCATCGGCTTCAGCGTAGCCAAACATCACCTGGCGGTATCCCCGGAGCGGGCCGGTATCCTTCATTTTTCCGATCAAATCGTGCAGGCTGGCTATGATCACACCAAGATGCTGCTGCATATCAAGTGGGAAAGCCCGGTGGATTATTCATTGCTGGAGCGAATTATCGAGTTCAATATCATGGATAAGGCCGACACCAAAACATTCTGGCGGAAATAAATAAATAGGTCACGATATAGCTATTTAATCAAGCGCCTGCCCAGCAGGTGCTTTTTTTAATCCCGCATTCATCTTGTTCCAACTATTAGGAAATTCCGAATGGTTGGATCGACGGAGCCAGTTCTGTCATCCAGAGGAGCCGAAGGTGACGAAGGATCTCGACCAGATGCTTCGCTGCGCTCAGCATGACACCGTGGTCTACAGCCCACCCCCTGCTTGTAACAGGCAACAGAACCGTCCCTCTGCCTGACTCTGCCTGAAAGCTGAACCGGCCGAGCGTAAAAACAGGGCCGCTCCCGGTTCGACACATTTTGTGGAATGGCGTCATGAATGCCAGCCTATGGAAATGACCTTACCTTAATCGTAAGGATTTTGAAGCGTACCATTGACAAAAAAGCTGCCGTTCGACCCCTCACGCACCTGCACGCCTGTGCAGTATTTTTGCCCACTGCCCACCCATCACTCCTGTCCGATTCCCACCACTTCTGCAAAAGCGCGCAGTACATTTTCACAACCTCTGGTCTCAACGGTACCCGAGCCGGTCGCTCTAAGCCCTTTCCCAGTATTCTGCATTTTCCGACTATCTTTTTTATGTGTAATATATGACACATTTGCCCAATCGTTTAATAAGGAACCCTATAATATAAGTATTAATATACAGAATAGGAAAATTTGTGAAAGGGGGGAGAAAGCATGTCGAATTGTTTAGCCGAAAAACGTCGATCTAGGGGAATTACCCAGGCCCAACTGGCCCGGGGACTGGGAATCACACGGACCCACCTGTCCAAAATCGAGAACAACAAACATGAAGCAGCCGCCTGGATAGCGATCAAGGCCGCGGGCCTGCTGGGGGTACCGGTCGAAGAGATTTTCTATGATGACGAAACCGCACTGCGGTGACGCAAGATTGGAAGTGGAGGCGATAGATTGTCCAAGGGCAGGACCAGTTCAAAAGAGGCCGTGGCCATAAGCCGCGGTCAGTACTGGATGATCAAGTGGGACGGCTGCGAGTATTTGGTGTGCTTTTACAGTCGACGAAATAATGGTTTTAGCGTGCTCTGCAGCTGTGAATTTTATGACCAGGCCGACGTCATATGCAAGTCCATGAGGTGTGCCATCCCGGATCCGAGGATTCTGGAGTACTGTGAAGGAGGCTTTTATCTGCAATGAAAACCGTGTACAGTGAAGATCCCCTTTGGGACTGGATAGTCAAGATGGAGGGAAACAAATACCGGATCGGGGGCTGGAACCGGCGTACCGGAAGGTTCTATCCCATTTGCAGCTGCAGCGATTACCAGAAGGCGCAGCAAATCTGCCTGTCCCTCAAAAACTTTGACCCCGGCCATGACTTCGTCGTCAAGGGGGTAGAGTAGTGGCGGAATTTGATGACCTGAGTTTGGTGATGGACCGCAAGAATCCATATGCCCGGGTTGCCCACATAATATTGGAGGCTCTGGCGCTGGCTGACTTGAACCGCACCCAGTTTCATATCTGCCATTTCATCATCCGCCGCACCTTTGGCTGGAATCGTAATTATGATGCCATTTCCCTGAGCGACTTCTCAGCCGCCTGCGGCACCAGCCGGCAGAATATATCCCGGCAGATTGCCGCCCTGGTCAGCAAGCACATCATCCGCCGCCTGGTCCATGCCACGGGGATAACCACAGTCTATGCTCTCGTGGCCGATCCAACCCAGTGGGATCCTCGCTGCATCGATCTGACTGCCCTGGCTGCCAACCAGCTCCATGGGGTATTCAAATGCACCCCGGCAGGGCAGATCGACCTGACTGCGATGCATGAAGAAGAGACCTATGAGGACATCGATGTGGGACTGGCAGATGGGCCGGAAGATATGATGCCTGAACCCGAGGGGTCATATGATGATATGACCTTCAACCAGGGAGGCTTGTTCGGAAATGATGGTTTACAGTCATACCATGGTATGACAGAGGGGTCATACGATGATATGACCTTCAACCAGCCGTCAGCCCCTGAGGAACCGGATATTGCGCCCACCCTAAAGACAGTATTAAAGAAAGATAAAGAAAGAAAGAAATATTGCCTCGATTCCATCGAGTTTCAGCTGTCACAATTGCTCTTATTGAAAATCAGGGAGAACCTGCCTCGTTATAAGATGCCTGATCTGCAGAAGTGGTCAACCATCATGGATTATATTATCAGGTTGGACGAGCATCCTCCTGATGAAGTCAGGGAGGTTATCCTGTTCTCCCAGGCTGATCCCTTTTGGTGCGCCAATATACTAAGTCCCCGCAATCTTCGTGACAAGTATGACAACCTGAACCTGAAGAGGATCAATAAGAACAAAGCCAGTCCTTATAAACCCAAACCAACCGGGGCAAAGGAGGCACAGTCAGATGATGACCATGAGTACGACTTCTTCTTCAAATGAGGAAGAGCAGCGGCTAAAGGCGGTCTGGGCATCTATCGGCGTGCCGGTGCGCCTGGCTGATGCTACCCTGGATAGTTATAAACCGGGCTGTGCAGAACAGAAGCAAGCCTGGCAGAAATGCCGCAGCTTCGCCGCCGAAGGCCTGAATAATATAGCTGCGGGCAAAGGTTTGTTTTTGCAGGGACCGGTCGGCACCGGCAAAAGTCACCTGAGTATAGCTACCCTGCGGGCAATCGTAGAAGCCCATCCCAACCGCTTCGGAAGACCGCAGAGCCTGGCTGGATTCGTTGATGAGCCGGTTTACCCGGGATATTACTGCTCCATGGTGTCGGTAGTGGACCTGCTCGACCGGCTGCGGGAGGCATACCGCCGTGACCGGCGCCGGGCCTATACCCGGGAGCTGGAATACCGCTGCCGTAATGATGCCGTCCTTATCCTGGATGATATCGGCGCGGAGAAACCCACCGAGTGGGTGGAAGAGCAGATGTATGCCTTGATCGACGTGCGCTACCGCATGCAGCGCAGCACTTTTTTCACTACAAACTGTACGCCGAAGGAGTTGGAAAGCCAGATCGGTATCCGCTGCGTATCCCGGATCTGCGAGATGTGCGAAGGGATCAAGGTAGAGGGTAAAGACTGGAGAAAGAGGGACAGGAGTAATAACTAATTCAATTAAACTAAATAAGCCGAAGAAAAGGATCAGGAAAATTCGGACGGTCATTCCCCTGGTCATCTTCGGGGCTCTAGGGCTTAGTTCTCTCCATGGGGGAACTGATCCCAATGGCCCCGGAAATGCACCAGTGGTACCGGTAACCGCACCCGGCCCGGAGATCAGCAGCGATGATCAAATTAAAGTCCATTTCATCGATGTAGGCCAGGCCGACAGCATCTATATCCAGCTGCCCGACCACAACGATATCCTGATCGATGCCGGTGATGAAGAAGACGGCCCGGTGGCAGCGGATTATCTCCGCCAACAGGGAATAGATGAAGATATCGAGCTGCTGATCGCCACCCATCCCCACCGGGATCATATCGGCGGTATTCCAGATGTTATGGCTGCCTTCCATGTGGATGAGGTATTGGACAGCGGGCTCGAGGCTGACTCGGCCCAATACGAAGCATATAGCGAAAGTATAAACGCCGAGGGATGTACCTGGGTGCATGATGATCACCAGACCTTTAACTTTGGCGACGTCCAGCTGCAGATCCTGACCGGTAAAGAAGCATGGGACGGGGTGAACAATTATTCAGTGGTGGCCCGTTTGGATTGCGGCCAGGTAGAATTCCTCTTCCCGGGTGATGCGGAACAAGCGGTGGAGGAAATGCTGGGCCGGGATATCAGCGCTGAGGTTCTTAAGGTAGGTCATCACGGCAGCTGCTCTTCCACCAGTTTTGGATTCCTGGATCGGGTCAAACCGGAGATCGCGGTCATCTCCGCCGGGGCCGGCAACAGTTACGGCCACCCCCACCAGGAGACCTTAAGCCGGCTGCAAACCCTCGGGATCAAAGCCTACCGGACTGATTGGGATGGGAGCATTGTGATTACGACCGATGGGGAAAGGTATTGGTTCTAAATTTATTTAAGGAGGGTATTTATTCATGATGAAGTCAACTGGAATTGTGAGAAGGGTAGATGAACTGGGACGGATAGTCATTCCCATAGAATTACGTAAGACTATGGATATAAAGGAGAAGGACCCGCTCGAAATACTCGTTAATAACGACCAGATAATCCTGAGGAAATACGAGTCGGCCTGCATATTCTGCGGGAATGCAGAATCCCTGGTAGACCATCATGGCCGCAAAGTATGTAAGCTCTGTATGGACCAGATCGCCCGGGGGATTGGTTAACCGCCAATCCCCATAAAAGTTCTCCTTTAGGTTATTTAGTCTTTATAGGCGGCGGCAATGGCGTAAACATCAGAAATGGGCCGCTGCGGCGTTATCGGCTGCAGGTAAAGGGCATGGAGCTTCTCCGGGGAGTAGTCTTCGGCCCGGTCATACCCCAGAGACCGGAGGAAGCTCTCCGCCTGGCCGTATTCGATTCCGAATACGATCGGTTCGTTGAATATGAACTTCAGCGAGTTCATGTGACTGATGACCCGGCTCTTGATCCTTCCGTCCAGCGCCGCCTTATATACATAATCCATCATGACGCTGGAACCCGGCCCGGAATTCTGTTCGATCAGGGACAGGGTTTCGCGTACAGCCGGTTCCGGCAGGTACATAGTCACCCCTTCCATCGTAAAAACCGTGGGAAGTTGGGGATCATAGCCCGCCTTGGTCAGGCAATCGAGCAGGCCTTCCCGGGTAAAATCGATAGAAACATAACGCACGTGATCCGGCAGGCGGCCAGAGTACCTTTTTACCCGCTCCTTTTTAACCTCCTGGGACAGGGGATGATCAACTTCGAATACCCGGATACCCTTGAGCTGATCGTGAAAACGGTAGGCCCGCGAGTCCAGACCAGCCCCCAGGATGACATACTGCTGCGCACCGGCGGCCACTCTGTTCACAACATAATCATCGAACAACCTGGTCCGGACCGCCATGTAGCCGGACACACCCCGTCCTTTTTTCTCGAAGGCCCGATCCATAAAGCTCACCGGAAAAGGCCGGCACAGCCATGCAGCTGCTTTGACCCACCAGGCCATCAGCTGATAAGCCAAATAATCGTTACAGATCCTCTGCTCGATCGGCCGCGAAGATTCAAAATAACGCATGTAGGCGGTACCTTCTGCGGTGCCGCTGGCGATATTCTTCATAAAATCACCCTTTCAAACTACCACACTCAATGAAAGTATGATCCCCTATTCTTATTGTAGCAAAACAGGTGCCGCGCGAGCGCATTGAACAAATATACAGGAAATGGAAAATGGTTTAGAATCATATATCATAAATATAAACCTATTGCCCAATTGAAGATCGGAGGTTTTAAATAAGGTGATTGATATAAAAACGCTACCTGATGCATGGGAAAGTATTGATCGATTAAAAGGGCCGGAGGCTAGAGAAAAAGATAGTTTATATGAGATTTATTATAAGATCTCAATTGCGTTGTTCGACTATCGCGAGAAACACAAATTGTCCCAAAAGAAACTAGCAGAAATACTGGGTGTTACACAGCCTATGGTAGCTAAATTGGAAAGCGGTGATTATAATTATACGGTCGAGCAGCTTTGGAAAATAGCTACAAAACTAAGCTTTAGATTCAATATTGATTTCGAAACGGCCTCTGAATAATTAATTTATTGCAGTTAAAAGAAGAAGAGATGAATTTAATTAAAATGAATTAGAAACCAAAATTAATAGGGGATGTGGAGCTTTATAGAAGCAATCCGCCAATAGCTGATTTGCCTTTTTAGGCTCTTATTATAACGGGAACCCACGAGTCTCAATTACTTCATGGATTATTCATGATTGGAGTATTAAGGGGGACTATTTTTTTGCCCGCATGTGACCTGATATTAGAGCAGCACTGACAAGGTCAGAATATAATCTTAAATATCTGCGTATAATAAACCAAATTTCTTGACAGATAGTATGACAAATACTAGAGTTATTTGTACCAGGTACATAAATTAGGGTTTAGGGGGTGTAACTATTATGACATACGGCAGTCAATATCCGCATATAACCTTTGATAAACGTTGGACTATCAGCCAGGCCACTGCATTTTTGCTGGGGCGCTGCGAAGCAATGATCCAGGTAATTTCCAAGACCCCTATAGATCCTAATTACCGACAATCATTATATATGGTGTCGCTGCGGAAAGGCGCCCAGGCGACCACAGCGATAGAGGGCAATACCTTATCGGATGAAGAGGTGGAACGCATTCAGCGGGGTGAACATCTTCCGCCCAGTAAGGGTTATCTTGAAATTGAGGTCAATAATATAATAAATGCTTTGACCATAATTCGAGATGAAGTAATTTTTCAGCAGAGAGATGCCTTGGTAACTCCAGAATTAATGCTTAATTTCCACCAGATGGTCGGCCAGAATCTGGGGGAAAACTTCGAAGCCATTCCCGGAAAATTTCGTCAAAGCGGTCATAATGTAACCGTGGGCCGTTATCGTGCCCCCGATGCCAATGCGGTTCCAGAGTTAGTGGAATCCATGTGCAAATGGTTAAGGCGGGAATTTAACTATGAAACTGGGCAGCAGACATTTATGGATAAGGTTGTGGAGGCTATTGTCTCCCACATTTATATTGCCTGGATACATCCGTTCGGAGATGGGAACGGGAGAACCGCCCGTTTGATAGAATTCTATCTACTGTTACGCGCCGGATTGCCTGACGTGGCTTCGCATATACTATCCAATCACTACAATAATACCCGGGAAGCATATTACCGACATATAGAGGCAGCTACCAGAGAAATGGATCTCACCAGGTTCATCGCCTATGCCGTGCAGGGTTTCCACGATGGTTTATCGGAGGTCCTGGATATTATTTTAGCTAATCAGATAAAGACCATCTGGGATAATTACATTTATTCAGTGCTGGATATCTCCAAGGTGACCGGTAAAACCAAAGCAGTGATAGAACGTCAGCGGACGTTGGCCCTGTGCTTGCCAACCGACAAATATTTTTCAACTGACGAGCTGATGATCACCAATGTGACAGTTGTCCGGCTATATCAGGGCTTGTCTGCTGCTACCTTAAAGAGGGACATCAAGGCCTTGAAAGAGAAGGGATTAGTTAGCGAGCACAAGGGACAATATGTAGGGAACATCAATCTCCTCCTCAGCCGATTGCCTGCAACTAAGGATCATTGCTAAATCCCCATCTGAGCCTACACAATTCGGCTTGTTCTAAACCAGGCTGCTGCACGTCTTTGTCTCCTTCATTTTGAACTTGTGAGAATTTCTTACAAGTTGCTATCTCCGCCATTAACCATGGGAATAAATCAATTTATCTTCCTAACACCTTCCTTGCCGTTTAACCTTCCCACTGGCCGAATGACCTTGGCCTACTACACTACCCGCGTTCCATAAAGACTCCTGATGTCTATGTAACATAAGATATATAGCCTTGGATTTATATTTCACTAAAGTGGACCGTATAAATAAATAGATGAAAAAAGGAAATTAATCACAATTTGTAGAATCTCTGCCTGAAAGATAATTCATAAATAAGCCCATTCAAGGGTCATGAATTTCGATTGAATGCGTATGTCATCTGATGATTATGAAGGCATAGTCATGCTGTTTTGGAGGATATTATTTTTGGAAACCGTAAAAGATGTTGTAGCTGCCGTCTTGATTAAAGATAACAAGTTTTTGATCGCGCAACGTGGACATGATGACCCATTGGCAAGTCTATGGGAGTTTCCTGGTGGCAAGGTAGAAGAGGGGGAGAGCCCCCAGCAAAGCCTGGTCCGGGAAATGCAGGAGGAATTCTCTATCGATGTTGAAGTCGTTGAGTTCTTCGCGAGCAGTGTATTTACTTATGACAAGGGGACCATTCGTCTGCTGGGATATTTTTGTCGCTGGGTGGCCGGGGAGTTATGGCCCCACGTCCATAGCGATTATTCCTGGGTATCGGTCAATGAACTGGCCGATTATACCTTTGCCCCGGCGGACAGGCCGTTGGTCGAGAAATTAGCGCGGGAATTCACCCACATTGGTTCCAACCAGGAGGCTCCGTCTTTATGATTCCTTTCGGTATCTATGAACAGGTCATCAATGCTATCATCAGCCGGCATCTGGAACGTTTGGGCAGTGAATTGGCCAGAATCCAAACCGCCAAGATGGACACCGCCGAATCATCCAAGATACTGGCGGAATACTTGGCCGTGCTGATCCGGGAGGTCTTGGATCGTATCGAGGGCGAAGCCGATGTTTTGGAAAAACGGGTGGAATTGTGTAATCGCCTGATCGAGTATTTGGGCACCGTCATCGAAAAGGGCGAGCTTGGTTTTAGGCCCAGCCGCGAGATAGCGGACCTGGTCAGAACCCACATCGTTAATCAGGACGCGAAAATGTTGCTGGCTATAGCTGATAAGAAAAGGTCCCTGCCTGCCCTTAATGCAGATGCAAGTCCCATAATACGGCCAGATACCTCTATTGCCGAGAATTCGCTCTTCACCGGAGCCCCCCATGAACCGAGCATGGTTTCAGAACTTAAGAAGGAGATCGTGAGCTGCGATCGCATTGAGTTGCTGGTTTCTTTTATCAAATGGAGCGGATTACGGCTGATCATCGATGAGCTGAAGACCTTCACCCAGAGGGGCGGAGGGTTGCGGGTCATCACTACTTCCTACCTGGGTGCTACCGATTATAAAGCGATTGAAAAGCTGAGCGCTTTACCCAACACCGAGATCCGCATTTCCTACGATACCGAAAGAACCCGCCTGCATGCCAAAGCCTATGTATTCTGGCGTGATAGCGGGTTTAGCTGCGCCTATGTCGGTTCCTCCAACGTCTCCGAACCGGCCATGACCAGCGGTTTGGAATGGAATATCAAGCTGAGTGAATATGACTCCAAGGATATTTTGAAGAAAATCCAGGCTACCTTTTTCGCGTATTGGCATAGCCATGATTTCATCAGGTTCATACCGGAATTGGATGGAGCTCGACTGCGCCAGGCACTGAGATCGGAACGCAGCTATTCCCAGGATGAAGAGGAAAGATTCACGTTCAACTTCGATATCACCCCTTATTATTTTCAGCAAGAAATCCTGGAAAAACTGAAGGCCGAAAGAGAGATACATGATTCGTACCGGAATTTGGTTGTGGCGGCGACTGGCACCGGGAAAACCGTCGTAGCTGCTTTCGATTATAAGAGGTTCGTGCAGGAGAATCCGGGCCAGCCTAATAGATTGCTGTTTGTGGCCCATCGTAAAGAGATCCTGCAACAGAGCCGGGACTGTTTCCGGGCTATTTTAAAGGACTATAATTTCGGCTCCCTGCTGGTGGGGGGCAGTTACCCGGAGGACCTTGACCACCTTTTTGTTTCCATCCAGTCGCTCAACTCAAAGGAGCTTACTACCCTGACCGCACCGGACTATTATGACTTCGTCATCATCGATGAATTTCACCACGCGGCGGCACCGTCTTACGATGACTTGCTGGAATACTACAAACCCCCAATTCTGTTGGGATTGACGGCCACACCAGAGCGGTTGGACGGCAAGGATATATTCCAATATTTCAATGGGCGGATTGCAGCCGAGCTGCGTTTGAATGAAGCCATAGAACGGAAACTACTGAGTCCGTTCCACTATTTTTGTGTGACCGATACGGTGAGTTTGCAAAATGTGCGCTGGGTAGCGGGGGGAAGGTATGATCAGAAGCAGCTGGACAATCTATTCGTGTTTGAGGAGGCCCAAGCCCGCAAGCGGGTCAGCAATATCATCCAGGCCATCGACCGTTATTGCGGAGAAATAAAGGATATCATCGGGTTGGGGTTTTGCGTTTCGAAGGAGCATGCCCGCTATATGGCGGAGGAATTCAACCAGGCAGGCATCCCGGCTGTGTATTTGGTGGCCGAATCAGACGAGCTGGTGCGCAGCAGCATCAAACAGCGGTTGGTGAGCAGGGAGATCAACTTTATCTTTGTGGTAGACCTTTATAATGAGGGCGTTGATATTCCCGAGTTAAACACGGTGCTGTTCCTGAGGCCCACGGAGAGCTTAACCGTTTACATCCAACAATTGGGCCGGGGTCTAAGGCTCAGTGAAGGTAAAGAAGCCTTGACCGTTCTGGATTTTGTGGGACAGGCCAATCGCAAATTCAACTTCGAGGAACGTGTTCGCGCGCTGCTGGCGCGGACCCGCCGGACGGTAGAGTATGAGATCGAGCACGGCTTCGTGCATGTGCCGCGGGGATGTTCGATTCAGATGGAACGCCAGGCCCAGGAATACGTTCTGGAGAATATCCGCTGCACCATCAATAACCGGCGCAACTTGAGGCTGAAGGTGAAAGATTTCCTGCAGATTAATCCCGTCTTGGATTCCAGGGTGTTTTTCGAGAGCTACCATGTCCACCCCCGCGATGTTTACTCCAAGCATTGTACCCTGAGCTGGCTGGCGGCCGAGGCTGAAGCATCCTACGCGACTGGTAGGGATGACAGGCAGGACAAGTTTATGGCCAATGCATTAATGAGGCTGACCGCTGCCAATTCGCGGCGCTGGATTAAGTTTTTGCTGGAGGTTCTGCCCCGGATCAAAGCCAGTCAGGGCTGCGTTGAAGCCGGCCCTTCCCAACGGGAGCGGATCATGTTAACCATGTTCCATTATACTGTCTACAGCAGAGGGTTGGATGATCTGGACCACGGCTTTTCAAGTATTGAAGAAGCCATATATGCAGTAATTGACGATGATGCGATTTATAACGAGTTGTTGGGCTTGCTGCAGTTTCAATATGACCGCATAGAATTCGTGGATAAGCCCTTGGATTTGGGTTTCGAATGCCCGCTTGATTTGTATTGCAACTATACCCTGGATCAGATTCTAGTCGCCTTGGGTCGGCACACGGAACGGCAGCGCAAGCATTTTCAAGAAGGGGTGCTGTATCTGAAAGAAGCGGGGTTGGATGTATTTTTCGTAACCCTGAATAAATCGGATAAAGACTATTCTCCGTCCACAATGTACCGGGATTACGCCATTAATGAGGAGCAGTTCCACTGGCAATCACAGAGCAATACCAGTGTTGAGTCCGCTACCGGGCAAAGATACATCAACCAGCAACACACTGGCAACCAGGTGCTGATTTTCGTTCGGGACTATAAGAAACAGGGGCAGGTGGCGGCACCCTATACCTGTATTGGACTGGCTGATTATGTGAGCCATTACGGATCGGCCCCGATCAGCATCGTATGGAAGATGCACGAGCCCATGCCGGGCTTTGTGCTGCAAGAGGCCGTTTCGGTTTAAACGTCAGGAGGTAATGATGAAACAGGTTTGCCCTTTTTGTATACCCAACGAAATTATTCTTTCGAGTGATTTAGCATTTGCGATCTATGACAGATACCCTGTAAACGAAGGACATATGTTGATCATCCCCCGCCGACATGTGGAGGACTATTGGGGCAGCACATCCGACGAACGGGAGGCACTTTGCGATCTAATGGAAGAATGTAAGATGCATCTTGATAAAATGTTTAAGCCGGATGGTTACAACATTGGAATCAATTGCGGGGAGGCAGCCGGACAGACTGTCAAACACCTGCATGTGCACCTGATACCCCGCTATATTGGCGATATTGAAAACCCGCGGGGAGGCGTTCGAGGAGTCATACCTTCGCGGCGAATTTACTAGGAATCTTCTTCCGAAGAACAGTCATTGGCCGGGTAGATTAGGATGGAGAGTGTAAAGTTGGCTGACCATTGGATGGAGAACCTTATGAACTGCGTGGATGCTGCAACACCAGCGGAAGATCTGTTTGTTGATATTTTTACTGAAGCATTCGGATTGGAAAGAACGCAATATCTGATGAATGAGTATCCCTGTAAGGATATTTATGGTAATAACCGCTATATAGATTATGTATTACAGACTTCCCTACAGAAGTATGCAATAGAGATTGACGGGGAACAAGTCCATAATCCGGCCTTGATTTCCATCGACAAATACCAAGATGATCTATTGAAGAGAAACAGCCTGACCTATCAGCGCTGGCAGGTCTATATTTGGACCTATCGCCAGTTGGCTAATCAGAGGGAACAGGTGAAATCCGAGCTGCGTGAGTTTCTGGGACAGGATCCCCATTTTGAAGTTGGCGACGATTACCTGCCTTATCAAAAGGGAAAGGTATTGGAACTGCGCCAGCACCAACAAGAGTGTCTGGAGAATCTGGAAACCTGGCGGTCAGAAAACGGCTCTATGGCATTGATAGCAGATGCTCAGGGTACGGGTAAAACCACCGTTGCTGTTCTGGATGCCAGGAAAATGGGATTGCCGACGTTATTCATCGCCCACCGGCTGGAACTGCTGGACCAGGCTGTCAACCGATTTCGTCAGTTGTGGCCGCAGGCCAGGACCGAAAAGCTTACCGACTACGAGGACGGTGCCGGTGCTGATGTGGTGGTTGCCAGTATTCAGGGACTCTATCTGAACCTGGAGCGGTTCGCATCGGATCGATTTGGTTACCTAATAATTGATGAAGCACATCATGCTGCTGCAGATAGTTACCGCAAGGTGATTTCATACTTCCACCCCCGTTTTCTGCTGGGCCTTACCGCCACCCCTGAACGCCATGATCAGGAATCAATTATGGAAATTTTCAAACACGAAGCTCACCGTTTGGATATTAGGACCGCTGTGGAAATAGGTGAATTGGTCCCGATCCGCTGTGTTAGGGTGAAAACCAACATCGATTTTTCGCGGGTGCGCTTCAACGGAGTGAAATATAACCTTCAGGATTTGGACGAAAAGATCCATCTGCCTGAGCGCAACCGTTTGATCGTCGAGACCTATCTCGCTCATGTGCCTACTGAAAAAACGGTTGTTTTTTGTGCCAGTGTGGACCACGCCCGGGAATTAGCTGAGCTTTTCAGGGACTACAGTATACCTGCCCAGGCGGTGGACGGTAGGATGAAGAGGGATGAGCGGGAAAAAGTCCTGCGTGAATATCATGAAGGAACAATCAGTGTGCTGTGCGCCTGCGATATATTGAATGAGGGCTGGGATAGCCCGGAAACGTCGGTTCTTTTTATGGCCCGGCCTACTCTATCGCGGGTGATCTACCTTCAGCAATTGGGGCGGGGAACCCGCAAAGCGGAGGGGAAAGAGGTTCTGCTAGTCTTTGATTTTGTTGATGACAGCAACCGTTTCAACCGCGCCGTCAATCTGCACCGGCTGTTAAAAATCAAAGAGTATCGCCCCGGGGGCCTGGTACTGGCCCCGGCCGGCCAAATGGCCGAGGAGCAAGCTTCCTACCTGCTTGGAGAAAAGCCTGACCTGTTGTTGCCTCACAATGTTTATGCGGTGGACTACGAGGTTGTGGATCTGTTTGACTGGCAGGAAGAGATTCAGGATATGCTATCAGCGCACCAATTAGCCATAGAACTGTATGTCGATGATAGTACCGTACGCAGATGGGTTGATAACGGGCGTATTTCACCGGGTCCAGACCTGGAGATGAAGATGGGCCGGGTTACATATCACTATTTTTATAGAGACCGGGTCGATGAGATCCGCAGCGCGCTGGGGATAGTTAAGCGAACTGCGGCTACTTTGAAGGAGGACTTCTTGTCTTTCGTTCGTACCGGTGATATGGCCAGTTCCTATAAGCCAGTTATGCTTAAAGGAATGCTAACCCTGGCTGATGAGAACGGCGAGGTTGATTTGAGCGAGTTGACAGACTATTTTCGTTCCTACTACCAGGGCAGAAAAGATCGGGGCCTTCCCGTTGAAACATCCGGTAGTACAGTCAATCGAATCGATAGCCTGAGCGATTTTGAATTGACTCGGTTGATGCTTAGGATGCCTTTCGAGAAATTTGAACGGAAATCGTTCATGCAGCACAATCGTGATCTTAAACGCATAGCTTTTGACCATCAGCTTTGGAAGTCGTTAAACGCAGACGATCGGGCGAGACTCATCAAGATTAGTGATGAACAGCTGGATAGTTACTTCGAGAAAAGGGTAGGCGGGTAATTGATTCGCCAGTAAAGATCTCCAAAGGTACACACAGGAGTTGCAACCTCAGCCGCAAACAAACTATCAACTAGAAATAGCTAGACCATAGCAATATAAAAACCTTATTTTCATGACGTGTGTCCCTACACACGTTTTTTGTTTGCATTCAAATCGTATGTATAAATGGCAGGCTTTTACAAGGAAATGTTTAGTAATTTGTCGAAGTAAAATGTAGCTTCATAATCATTGTACATTTCTATTCTGATTAGGGAGGTGGAATAAACGTGCCATCTATCGCTTTCATAGATACCGAAGTTGAGCCAAATAGTGGGAAGGTCCTGGATATTGGTGGTATTACGGATGATGGCAGTTCCCTTCATTCTACCTCGCGCTCTGCATTGGTTAGATTTCTTCAGGGATCAGATTATATCTGTGGCCACAATATTTTCAATCATGATCTGAAATACATCCGGGATGATACTGCCGCCGCAGGTATCAGGGATCTGCAGGTTATAGATACCCTTTTCCTCTCCCCCCTGCTATTTCCGATGAGACCTTATCATGCTCTGCTCAAGGATGACAAGCTGCAGACTGAAGAGCTCAACAACCCACTAAATGATTCAATAAAAGCCAGAGACCTCTTTTATGATGAAGTCTCTGCTTTTAAACATACAGATGATTTATTAAAGCAGATCTATTATCACCTCCTGGGAGATAAGAAAGAGTTCCAATCCTTCTTCAAATTTGTTGGATTTAATGTAAGTGGTATCAGCATAGAAGATTCGATCCGCCAGAAGTTCCAAGCCCAGATATGTGAGCGGGCTAATATGGCGAGGATTGCTTTCGAATATCCGTTGGAACTAGCTTACTGCCTGGCGCTGATAAATACCGGCAGCCGTTATTCGATCACGCCGCGCTGGGTAACGAAAAACTACCCGGATATAGAAAAGGTCATGTTCATGCTGAGAGGCAAACCATGCCTGGAGAGTTGTGCTTATTGCAAAGTCGCTCTCGATATTCATGTGGGATTAAAAGAGTTCTTTGGCTACGATTCCTATCGGACGTTTGCTGGTGAACCACTGCAGGAGAAGGCAGTGCAGGCGGCGATTGATAACCGATCGCTCCTGTCGGTATTTCCCACCGGGGGAGGTAAGTCAATCACTTTTCAGGTGCCAGCCTTGATGAGTGGGGTTAACTGCAAAGGACTGACGGTAGTCATTTCTCCCCTGCAATCCCTGATGAAAGACCAGGTCGATAACCTGGAGAAGATAGGCATAACCGATGCGGTGACCATAAATGGTTTGCTTGATCCGATCGAGAGAGCCAAGTCGTTTGAACGAGTCGAAGACGGGTCGGCTTCCATCCTCTATATCTCACCGGAATCACTGCGTTCGAAAACCATAGAACGCTTGCTGCTAGGGAGGAATGTAGTCCGTTTCGTTGTGGATGAGGCCCATTGCTTTTCCTCTTGGGGGCAGGATTTCCGAGTGGATTACCTCTATATAGGTGATTTCATCAGAATGCTGCAGGAAAAAAAGAATCTTGCCGATGCGATCCCCGTCTCATGTTTTACTGCAACCGCCAAACCTCAGGTTATCGAAGATATCAGGGGATATTTCCAGGATAAGCTGGGGCTGGAGTTGGAGATATTCTCCACCAATGCGGCTCGGAGCAATCTAAGCTACAAAGTGTTCCAGAGAGATGGTGAAGAGGAGAAATACAACACCCTTCGAGAGATGATCCAGGAGAAGAATTGCCCAACTATTATCTATGTTTCACGCACCAGGAAGGCTTATCAATTAGCGCAGAGGCTGACGATGGATGGTTTTGAGGCCCGGCCTTATCACGGCAAGATGGACAAGCAGGAAAAGTCTGAAAACCAGGATGCCTTTATTAATGGCGAGGTGCAGATCATGGTGGCCACTTCGGCCTTTGGCATGGGCGTAGATAAGAAGGACGTGGGTATGGTCATTCACTTCGATATATCCGACTCCCTTGAGAACTATGTTCAGGAAGCCGGCCGCGCCGGACGGGATGAGAACATCTCGGCTGATTGTTTTGTTCTTTATAATGATGATGATCTAAACAGACATTTTATGCTGCTTAATCAGACGAAACTCAGCATTCGGGAAATCCAGCAAATTTGGAGAGCGGTCAAAGAGGTTACCAGATATCGGTCTACCGTGTCTCATTCTGCGTTGGAACTGGCCCGTAAAGCCGGATGGGATGAGAATGTAACTGATATAGAGACCAGGGTCAAGACGGCCATCACCGCCCTGGAAGAGGCGGGCTATCTGAGACGAGGCCAGAATATGCCCAGGGTGTATGCGGACAGTATTTTATATAAGAAGGCTATGGATGCAATAGATAAAATAAATGGGTCGGCAGTGTTTAATGAAAAACAGAAGGAAAAAGCCACCCGGATTATAAAAAAACTTATTGGCAGCAGGAACAGAGAGAAAAGCGATGATGAACAGCCAGAATCCAGGATTGACTATATTTCTGACATGCTCGGTATACCCAAAGAGGAAGTAATGGAGATTATCAATCTGCTTCGCTTGGAAAAGATACTGGGGGATCGTAAAGATCTTACCGTTTTCGTGAAGAAGCATGAGAATGCCAACCGGTCTCTGAATATACTGAGGTCCTATAGTAATATCGAAAAACTCCTGTTACCGATCCTGAGCGATACGGAAAGAAAGGTTACTATCAAAGAATTAAATGACCAACTCGAGGAACATGGTTCAAAAGATGTTAGTCCCAATAAAATCAAAACCATCCTTAATATATGGGCGATAAAACAATGGATTAAAAAATATACGTCCTACAATGATCGTATCGAGGTTGTATTTAACTATGACCCGGAAGATATAAAGGAAAAGATAATACAGCGTAATGAATTGGCAGAAGTTATCGCCCAATATCTTTATGAGCTCAGCGAACGAGAAGATCAAGTCCTAATTTGTGTGTAAATTACCTCAGCCAGAATATTGAGTTAACGG
>CAZOZX010000029.1:20455-22065 GCA_964584415.1 uncultured Syntrophomonas sp. | reverse complement strand
TAAAGGATAGTATCAAGGTATTACGGAAAGACCGCGTAAAAAATGCTCAGAGCAAAGCAATCGGGATGCCCGTGATTGACATGTACACTAGGTACGTCGATCGAACTGACATCCCGTATTAACTCGTCTATCAGCAACATTATTGGTTCGCGGTGCGAATATCAGCAACCTTAACTATGCCACAATGTGGCACATCATAAGTGCCTGCAGGGTATGGTGCCCTTGGGCGCTTTTTTTGACGGTTAAAAACCGCGGCCGGTGGCCCAGGTTATAACACAAACCCGCTTGGCGCCTGCCTCCAGCAGAGCCCTGGTACATTCACGGCTGGTAGCCCCGGTGGTGTATACGTCATCAACTAATAAAATATTCTTACCGGCGACCTTTTCCGGTACTGGAACCTGTATCACACAAAGCAGGTTCGTCTCCCGCTCCTCTTTGGAAAGTTCTCTTTGATTGGGGGTTTCCTTGGTCCTGACCAAAGCATGGTAATCGGTTTTAATGCCCAGTTCTTTGCCAATCTGACGGGCCAACAGCTCGGTTTGGTTGAATCCCCGTACCTGCAGGCTGTTATTGGAAATAGGCACGGTAACAATTAAGTCTATTTTTCCGAAGCGGGGATCGCTGCGCACCGCCTCCGCCATCATCGCTCCCATGCGGGGAGCCAGGTACTTCCTGCCCATAAATTTCAGGACCTTGGTGGTGATCCGGAAGGGATCATCATAGGGTCCAACTGCCCGGGCCACATCGAACTGGGGCGGATTATTGCGGCAGTCCGCGCACAGGTGGTCTCCCTCCGGTAAATATTTCCCGCATTTGTCGCAAACCGGGCCAGAGTTCCGCAGCTTATTTATGGAATCGAGGCAGTCCTGGCACCAGGGATGCTTTGAGCCATAGCGCCCCGGTTTACGGCATATACAACAAGCGCTCTGAGGAAACAATACGTCCAGGATGGGGTCCAGCATAACGGCACCTCTTCAAAAACTTATCTATCCAACGTAAATCTGGGAGCAGCAAATAGGCATCACCGCCGTTCGCTCTCCCTTAATATAGTCGACAATATCTCATATATTATAACATATTGAATTAGTAGTGTTGATGGTCGTGCCTGGAAGCGGGGTTGGTTTTATCCCGATTATGCGGGTACAAACTATAACTGCCCAGAGGATGCTTTCTATGATGCAGGGCTGCTTCAACAATAAACGCCATAATGATAAACCATATGGCAAAACTCATTATTTTGAGCACCAAGACCATAATAAAACCTCCCCCGAGTATATCAATATATAATATGCCTGGGAGAGGCTATTTGATTACCTGTTACCAAGGTGGAGAAAGTTATTTTATGTACTTGATTATTAATCGTTTTTTAGGGACAGATGACCCAGCACTTCTTGACGCATGGCTTCGATTCGCTCAGGATTGGCCGCTTCGACATAAATCCGCATCAGGGATTCAGTTGCTGAAGGTCTTACCATGATCCAGCTGCCATCTTCCAGGATTATCTTTTTGCCATCTATTTCATTTATTTTGTCGACCGCAACCCCGGCTACCGACTTGGGCTGGTAGTCCCTGGCTTCATCGAAGATGTCGCGCAGGTTCTTTTCGGACTG
>CAZOZX010000029.1:0-20445 GCA_964584415.1 uncultured Syntrophomonas sp. | reverse complement strand
GGCTTCAGCCAGGATATGGTCTCTTTCCCGGGCCGTGATTCGGATATCCAGGCGTTCTGTCTCCATGAGTTGATATTTCTCTACCGCCGCGTCGTTCAACTCGTTGAAGGTTTGGCCGCTGGCAGCGATCATTTCTGCGGCCAGGAGGCCGACCAAAATTCCATCCTTCTCAGGAACATGCCCAAATATACTAAGTCCCCCGCTCTCCTCCACTCCCAGGATGCAGCCTTTTTCACGCAGGCATTCCGATATAAACTTGAAGCCCACCTTGGTTTCAATAACACTGAGCCCATTATACCGGGCAATCTGGTCCAGGTTGTGGGTGGTGGTCAGGGAACGGCATACCGGTCCTCTAAATGTACGGCTATTAAGCAGGTGCTCAAGCAATAGATATGCTAACCGGTTCGGATTGACAAATTCTCCTTGCCCGTCCACGATGCCAAAACGGTCGCCATCGGCATCCAGGGCCAGGCCCAGGTCATAACCATAATTGACCACAGCTCTCTTGAGATCGGCCAGCCCGGCAGCGGTGGGTTCCGGGATCGATCCGCCAAAGAGGGGATCGCGATAGTTGTTGATTGTTTTAACCTCGCAGCCTAGTTCGGTCAATATGCGGTCCAGGTATCCAGCCCCGGAACCATACATGGGGTCAACCACCACTTTGAGCGGGTGACGGCGGAATACGTCCGGCTGTACAATCCTCAATATTTGGTTTATATATTCGCGGTCCATGTCAATATCTTTGAGCAGGTCAAGGGCCTGGGCTTCTTTCAAATCGAGTTCATATACTCTTCCCCCACCCTGGATACGCCTTACCTCTTCTTCGATGGCATCGGTTACCTCCGGCAGTGCCGGCCCTGCATATTCGGGAATAAATTTGATGCCGTTATATTCAGGGGGATTGTGGCTGGCAGTTATCATTATGGCCCCGCCAGCCTGGTGCATCCTGATAGCATAAGCGGCCAGCGGAGTGGGAACCGCTTTGAAAGTCTTGAAAACCCGTATCCCATTGCCGGTAATCACCCGGGCGGCCTCATCCGCAAAACCCTCGGAAAGGAAACGGTTATCATAACCGATGACTATTCCTTTCTTGCCAAGATTATTGGTTTTGAGGTAATTTGCAATCGCCTGGGTAACCACTTTTATATTTGCAAAGGTAAAATCCCTGGCTATAATGGCCCGCCAGCCATCAGTGCCAAACTTTATTTCAGTCATAATAAGCCTCCTTGATTGAGACGTATTCAGGGCAACAGGCTATTACATGTTGCTGGCCCCGATACGGACATAAAGGAAATCCTTGATAACCCTGACGATACGGACTGCCGCTTTGCCATCCCCATAGGGATTGATGGCATGGGCCATTTTATCGTATGCTTGCTGGTCGACCAATAATCGCCGGGCTGCCTTATAGACATTCTCTTGCACTGTTCCTACCAATTGCACTGTCCCGGCCTGGATGGCTTCCGGCCGTTCGGTGGTATCCCGCAATACCAGGACCGGCTTCCCCAAGGACGGGGACTCTTCCTGCAATCCCCCGGAATCTGTCATTATAATATATGAGGCGTTTACTAAATTAGCAAAGGCTTCATATTCCAAAGGTTCCAGCAAGTGGACCCGCTCGCGCTGCCCCAGCATCTCCTCGGCCAGGTCTTTGACGGTCGGATTCCGGTGGACTGGAAATACTATCTCCACATCGTCAAACTCATCCACCAGCTGCAGCAAGGCGGCATAAATATCACGCATATGATCGCCCCAGTTCTCCCGGCGATGGGTGGTTACCAGGATCAGGCGATGGTCAAAATTGACCCCGTCCAACAGTTCTCCAAACTGGTAACCTTCATGAACTGTCTCCATAAGGGCATCAATTACGGTGTTACCGGTCACCCAGATTTTGAATGCCGCCACCGATTCGGCCAGCAGATTTTCCCGGGAGACATCGGTAGGGGCAAAGTGCAGCTCAGCGATGCGGCCGGTCAGAGCCCGGTTCATTTCCTCCGGGTAAGGCGAATACTTGTTACGGGTGCGCAAGCCGGCTTCTACATGACCCACTGGAATCTTTTCATAGAATGCGGCCAGGGCTGCAGCAAATGTGGTGGTGGTATCGCCATGAACCAATACCAGGTCTGGCTTCTCCTGCTGCAATATGTCCTTTAACCCTGTTAAGACACCGCTGGTTATACTGTATAAATCCTGTTTCTCCTTCATCAAGTCCAGATCATAGTTGGGCACAATTTCGAACAATTGCAGAACCTGGTCCAGCATCTCCCGGTGCTGGGCAGTGACGACCACTACCGTATCTATATCCTGCACCTTTTTTAATTCTTTGATTACCGGAGCCATCTTGATCGCTTCCGGCCGGGTGCCGAAAACCACCATTACTTTTCCCAATCTCATTACAATCCCCCAAAAAATAGTCCTTACGTACACTGGAATACCGGCATACGTTAGGACCATAGTAATATAATGCTCAATTTTAGTCAAAGGAAAGCTCGCCGCGAGCTTCCGTCCCCGGGGCCAGATAGGCGCTGGGACGGCTTTTACGGCGAACATGCATTTATTTCTTTATACCATTCATTATTATGTCAGTTACCAGCCGGGCAGTTTCAGCAGCATCGATTATCGAGTCCCCGGTTACCAGGGGTACCCAAAGAGATGACATTATGCTTCCTATTACTACTGTCAAAACGCGCGGATCTCGGTCTCTTATTTCTCCCCGGCGGGCGGCTTCGGTTAATAAATCCTCTAAAAAGCGTGCCTTTTGCTGACGTTTTTGGGCTGCCCAAATGCGGAGTTCTTCGTCAATGACCTTGGTTTCCAGGAAAATAATCCTGGTCAGGTCTATATTTTCCAGGCAGAATCGCAAATGGCCTTCCACCAGGGCCCGGATGGTCTCCTCCAACGTTGCTCCACTATTTAAACCAACCTGGAAGGAATGATCATAAAGCTGAAAGCTCTGTTCCATGATATCCTGGAGAAGCTGCAGCTTGCTGGGGAAATACTCATATATGGTGCCCTTTCCGATGCCAGCTTGCACCGCTATTTCTTCCATTTTGCTGTTGTGATACCCTTTCTCTGAGAAGACCTGGATGGCAGCCTCCATGATCAATTTGCGCTTGCCTTCTTTTATAACTATAACCGTCATCTTATACCTCCACTGGTTCCTGAGCAGGTATCGGCTTCGATCTCCAGGCACGCCATTTCTGCATATAATCGTCAAAAATGCTGTAAACCACCGGTACCAGGAATAAGGTAATTAATGTTGAGACTAACAGCCCGCCGATAACCACGGTGGCCAAGGGCGAGGTCATCTCGCCGCCTTCGCCCAGGCCCAACCCCAAGGGGAACATGGCCAGGATGGTTGCGAACGCGGTCATAAGAATAGGGCGCAGGCGCACCCGGCCCGCCTCGATGATGGCAGCATCCCTATCCAGGCCCCGGTTGCGCAAACGTTCCAGGTAGTCGACCATAACTATGGCGTTGGAAACCACGATGCCTACCAGCATAATTATACCGATAAAGGCGGGCACACAGAATGAGCGCCCGGTTATAAGGAGTCCGAACACAATACCGATGAAGGCGGTTGGCACCGAAAACATGATTATGAAAGGATTGAAAAATGATTCATACTGAATGGCCATTACCGCGTAAACCAGAATCAAAGCCAGGAGAAAAGCTATCCCCAGGCTGGAGAAGCTCTCCATCATATCCTGATTGGCGCCGGTAAATTCTACGGTATAACCGGCCGGTAGGTTAAGGTTACCCACCTGGGCCTGGACATCGCTGACCACGCTTTTTAAATCGCGGTTTAATAGGTTGGCGGTAACCTCGGCCTCGCGCACTTGGTCGATGCGGTTGATCTGCACCGGTCCCTGGGCTAACTCAAAGGTCGCTATCTGGGACAGTTTTACAACCGCCCCGCTGGCACTAAAGATGGTGAGGTTTTGCAGGTATTCCAGATCCTCATGGTTTTGCGGGGTGTAACTAACCCTGACATCTACTTCGGTACCCTCGGTCTTGTAGCGGGTGGCAACTGTGCCCTGCATGGCATTTTTTATCTCGGCTGATACCTGGATAGGAGTCAGCCCCAGGGCAGCAGCTCGTTGGCGGTCCACCTTGATCTGTACTTCCGGTTTGCCGTCGGCCAGGGTTGAGGCTACCTCACGGGTTCCAGGTACATTGCGGACGATTTCGCTGACCTGATCCGACAAGTCGCGCAATACGGTCAGATCATCGCCTTTGATGCGCACATTTACGCCTGAAGTGCTCATCATACCGCTGGACATATCAGTAACCGAGACTTTGATTTTGGCCCCGGGTATATCGGCTAGCTTTTCCCTTATTAGTTCGGCCATTTCGGTAACCGACTTTTCCCGTTCATTTTTCTTGACCAGCTTGAGACTGATGGTTCCCTGGTCAGACTGGGTCCCGCTGGCCAGGAACATGTTGGCTGATCCCCCGACACTGCTGAATATGGTATCCACCTCGGGTAAGCTGTGCAGCTTGTCTTCGATCTGGGTCATGATCTCATCAGTACTTTCCAACTGGGAGCCCTGGTCGGTCTCAATGCTTATGGCAATTTCGCCCGAATCTGTGGCAGGCAGGAACTCGGCGCCGATCAGAGGAGTTAGGGCCACCGACAGTATCATTAAAGCTGTTACCCCGATTGACACGGTTTTTCTGTGGCCCAGGGACCATTTGATGAGCTTGGTATAGCTTTCCCCCAGATTATCGATCCAGTGACCCAGTCTGTTTACCTTGGTCCCGATGCGCCCTGAACCGAACTCTTTTTCCTGAATTGCTTTGTCCGTTAACATCCGGGAGGACATCAGCGGTACCACGGTCAGAGCTACTATCAGGGAACAGAAGATGGCAAAACTGATGGTTATTGCCATGGGCTTGAAAATAACCGAAGCTAACCCCTGGACGAAAAGGATAGGCAGGAATACCGCAATCAGGGTCAGAGTGGCAGCTATTACCGCACTGCCCACCTCCGAGGCGCCGGTCAGGGCTGCCTCCAGGGGGGGAAGGCCTAATTTACGATGCCGGTATATGTTTTCGAAAACTACTATGGAATCATCCACCATGCGCCCTATCCCCAGGGACAATCCCCCCAGGGTAATCAAGTTCAGAGTACTGCCGTTAAAATACATCAGAATAAAGGTTGCTACTATCGACAGGGGGATGGCGGTTATAACGATGAAGGTGCTGCTGAAATTGCGCATGAACAGGAATAATACCAATGCGGCCAGCAGGGCGCCCTCCCACATGGTGGTCTGGGTGGAATCCAGGGATTGTTTGATAAAGCTGGATTGATCGGTGACTACTTTAATATTCAGGGGAACATCCGATTCTTCCTGGATCTTGGCTAACTCAGCCTTTACCGCATCACAGGCTTTTACGGTATTGGCGTCGCTCTGCTTCATAATATGGATGCCTACCGCACTGCCCTGGTCAACCCGGGTCAGCTGGGTATCATCCTTATAGCCGTCCACGATATTGGCAATGTCGCGCAGGTATACAATATTGCCGGTACCAGTCAGTATGGCCACATTTTTAATATCATCGACACTCTCAAATTGCTGCAAGCTGCGCACGAAGTACTGGCGCTGATTTTCTTTGACGGTTCCGCTGGAGGAATTGAAGTTCTCCATCTGCAAAACCTGGTTCACCTGGCTCAATGTCAATCCGTAATTCTGCAGCTTGGCCGGGTCTACCTCGACCTTCACTTCCCGTTCCAATCCCCCAGTTATGCTTATCGAAGCCACCTCAGGGATACGTTCCAGTCGCGGCCTGATCTTATCCTCAGCGATGGACTGCAGCTGGGCCATGGAGATATCATTACCACCGGTAACACCCATCTGCAGAATAGGCATCATGTTGATGTCCATCTTCAGGACCATCGGCTTTTCTACTTCATCAGGCAGCGCCATCTCCACCAGGCCTATTTTTTCGCGGATATTCAGGATAGCGTTGTCCATATCGGTGCCCCAGTCAAAACTGGCTAATATGGTAGATGTCCCGGAACTGGAATAAGATTGGACGGTTTTAATGCCGGCTACCGTATTTACGGCCCCCTCCAGTACCTTGGTAACCTGCGACTCGACTTCCTCTGGACCGGCCCCGCTGTAGGTAGCATAGACAACCGCCATAGGGAACTTCATTTCCGGATAAAGATCCAATACCATACGGTTGACCGTGAACAGCCCCATGATAAGTATCACCGTGACCAGAATGATCATGGTAACCGGGCGCTTAACCGCAAAATCGACTATCTTCATTACTGGCCTCCCCCGACCACCCTTACCAGAGTGCCGTCACTGACCAGGGTGTTGCCTTTGATGATAACCTCCTGCCCAGCGCTCAGTCCAGAGGTAATCTCAATCAACTGGTCATTTTTAATACCGGTCTGCACTTCAACCGGCCGGGCACGGCTTTCTTCATCTACAACATAGACTATACTCTGGCCGGTTTTAGGAAGAACCGCACTGACCGGGATGGTGAGGATATTCTGTTTGCTCAGGGTATCAACGCTCAGCTCGGCAAACATACCGGATTTTATCCGACCCTCGGGATTGGGTAGACTGACTTTGACGGCATAATTGCGCTTAACTGGATCGGCAACCGTAGCAATACTCTCCACCTTACCCATAACCGGCTCTTCCTGCACCGCCCGGACCACTACCTTAACCTGGCTTCCCTTTTGAATATAGCTGACCTCGGTTTCACTTACCATTATTTCAACTTCCAGCTGGTTGCTGTTACTGACGATGGCCGCTACTGAACTCATGCTGGCGGTCTGGCCCAACGACAGGCCGATGCTGCCTACTACTCCATCGATAGGCGAAGAAATATTGCATCTATCCAGATTATTGCGGGCGGCCAGCAGACCGGCCTGGGCTTGGGCTACCGCCGCTTCGGCGCTGCCGGCAACCAGCGCCTCATATGCTGCCTGGGCGGCTTCCAGCTGCTGGTTCGAGACTGCCCCCGCTTCATGCAGGGCCTTGGTCCGTTCGAAATTCATCCGGGCATTTTCTGCCTGGATCTGGTTGGTGGTCAGGCCGGCCTGGGCAATCGCCAGCATGGCCTCCGCTTGTTTGACCCCGGCAATAAAATCGGTATCATCCAGGGTAATAAGCGTCTGCCCTGCCTTGACCGTATCGCCAGGTTGGGCATAAATGCCGGTTACCCGGGCCGATGTCTTGGGAATGAGATTAACCTCATTCTGACCCCTGACACTGCCGGTATAGATCACGCTTTTGGCCAGGTCCTGGACCTGGGCCTGAGCCGTATTTACAGTTATTTCCGACTCTTTGACGGTTTCTTTGCTCTTGCTGCACCCGCTCAATAACAGCATTGCCGACAGCAAAATCAGCAGCAGTCCGTACCCCAATCTTTTATTCACAATTCTCCTCCTCATTCTCCGACCCGCGGGTCAATCCGTCCTTTCATTATACCTGCTGGCTGTTTCGAGCGTCAATGGAGTCTACCGTGATGAATAGACCAAGAAAAAGCACCCCGCTTTCAATGGCGGGGTGCTAACCTTTGTTAGTTATAGAACAAGTAAATACTTGCCAGCCGTTACTGCCCTGCGTTAGGCATATTGGGTAGGTTGGGCATTGTTGTGATCTGGGTGCCGGCTGGGAGATCGAACAAGCTGTCCGGCTGGGCGGCGAGGTTATAGTTCTTGTATTCCATAACCATATTACCTTCAGCTGATTTTGACTCAACCCGGATCGGCATACCGATATCCTTGCGTATCCACATCTTGGTGTTACTGCTGTCAGCCACGGTTACCACCAGACAGTTATACCCGTCTCTTGTCTCTTCGCCAACCACTGTCAAGCCGGTAGTATCACCGCTCTCTTTAGCCCAGGAATTGGGAGACTTTGCTCCTTGCTGGGGCGTCGTGATTTTCATGGCACTCTTGGTATCGGGATTATACATATAAACCTCTCCTGGTGTTTTCATAAGGGTGATCATTTTCACCCCCATAGAATCAATTTCCATACGAATCTTTTGATCCTGGACGTACATCTTACCGTTACTTGTGACCGATTTGCCATCGGTGCTGGTCACAGTCATAAGCATATCAAAGGACATACCCTTTACCTGACTGGCTGATTTCATTATACTGCTAAGATCGTTTCCGGACTGGGTCTTGGTCTCTGTCTGGTTCTGGGTAGTGTTACCGGGTGAGTTAATCGTCTGTGTCTTGCTGCCGCAGCCGACCACCCCTACCATCATAAATATTCCTACTAGTACCAATGCCAACCATCTTCTCATCTGCCTGCCCCCTTTTAGTCAGAATTGCGAATAACCAATTATTAGTTCGATTTCCAACGCAGATTATCCTGCCAATCCGTATTCGATTCGATAAATTCTGCAGCAGAGACAGTCATGTATGTAAATGCCAGCTTATAGGAAATATGGGTTGGTTAACCCTCGTCTGAATGCTTCTTTGGCGGTAGAACTGGAATCAATACGATAAAACCGACTCCGGTCGGTTTGATCATACCAGACTGCAATCCTGATATTAGGGTAAGCGGCCAGGGAATGCATGCAGTCATTTATCCAGGCGGCCTTGTCTCCCCCCAGCTCGCTGCAGGAAAACTCGGTTATCATAAAAGGTTTGCCCGGGAATTTGTGCAGATAGTCATTGTACAGAGGCCGGTAAATATCATTGAAATTACGCCAGTATTCATCCGCAAAGCCCGTCCCGTTGTTATAACCGGTCAGACCCACCCAGTCCACATATTGGTCCCCCGGGTAATAGAGTTCGGCACTGTTCCACTTGAAATCAGGAAATGAGCGATCGTGGGGATTCCACACGAAAATCGCATTGTCTGCCCCCTGCTGCTTGAATATGTTATACATTCGCTGCCAGGCGGCGATGTACAAATCGGGATCTTTGCTGTAAAACCAGGCGCACCAGGGATCCCAATCGCCGTTCATCTCGTTGGCAAAGCGGACGAACACTGGATCACCAACATTTTTAACCTGCTGGGCCCAGCCGGCAATATAGGCATCATATTCCCCATTGGCGATGGCGGGAATGATCACACTGGTCAGGTCCTGATCAATTGTAGGAGCCAGGGTTAGCATCATCATGCGGCCGTCGGCATAGGTATCCGCCACCAGCTTACTGGGGAAAGGTTTATAAAATTCGGTATAAGTCATGACAAACTCAAACTTATGATCCAGGGATTGCTCGTACTGTTTATAAGCTGCGATCGACTGGGGATTAAAAACGTTGGGATGGAAGAGAGGGTGAAAGATTCCCCACATCATTTGATCCTTGGGAATCGTCACATGCAAGCGGGGGCCATCCAGGTTAATGTCCTCTATGACGGGAACTGGAGCTGGTTTATTTTCGGGGACTACCGGCTGGATTAGGAAACTGCCTAAAATGCTCTCAAAAACCGTACTATAGCGGCCATAATTCTCAATATCGGTCTTCATCACAAAAGTGAATATCTGATCAGAATATAGCAGATTAATTTCCCGGTAGAGGTTTAAATCATTAGCTACATTGTTAAGCCGGGGACGCTCCCACATTATGCGGTAGGCAGGGATGCCATTGACCGGGTTCCAGTTTTGGGCCCATAATCTCATCCCGTATCGCTGTTGCAGCACCTTCTGATTGCTGTATTGGACATAATCGCCAGCCGTTACTCCATTCAAAGGCTGAACGTAGATCTTAATAACCGCGTTCTGATCAGGTGCGGTCACCCGAGTCACAGTACCCTTATAAGCATCATCGACGATCCAATCACCAGGGAGATCAATCTTGTAGCCATCAAGCATATTAAAATAGGTTACCTTCTCGGGCTTGGGCAGTTCGGCAACCTGGGATGCAGTCAACTGGGCCTGGTATTTCTCCATATCCTCGGCGTCCATTGCTGTCGATGCGGGCAAAAATAGTACTAATGCCAGCAAACATGTCCAAAGATATTTCTTCAAAAAAAAACCTCCCCGGTAATTGTACTGATCCTTTAGTTCTCTATGTATGCACTGATTCCCTGCCTGTTATTTATAAAACCTGATAGAGATAAATTTTCCAGACCGAATCATCATTATCAAATACTTTCAGCAATTTGAGACCAATATCCGGGGCATTGACAACTTCCAGGGCGGAGAATACATACCTACCACCCATCTCCTTTAGTTGAGCGGTATCAATATCAAGCTGCTCGATCTTGATTCCGCTGTCTTTCTCCATCATGCTGTTAGTCATTAATTTGGCCACAAAGATATAACAGCGGGACCCACCCAGGCCGTCGAAGTAATCGCGATAAAATGGTGACTTATCCAGTTCCCCGGCAATTATTTGGCGAAATTCATGTTTGTAGGCCAGAGGATAATTGCTGGCATAACCATCCAGGGTGTAAAAGCCATTGTATTGGCTGATACTGGGGTGTAGGCCGATACTGACGACCCGGTAGTCATCCTGGGGCAATCCAATAAAGTCTCTGATTTGGTGATATTGTTCTTCCGCAAAAAATTCGGCGTAGGTAGGGCTGCCTGCCTTTTTTTCCACAATGGTGTCATTGTGGATAAATACGAAACCAATCTGAACTACTAACAGAGCCGCAACTACCACCTTACCCAGCCAGGTCTTGCCGGCAATGATTTTCAAGGCCAGGGCAAAAATAAGATACCACAGTAAGGGGTGCAGCCAGTGGAAACGGCTGAAATTGAACTCGCTTAAGAATCCGACTTGCTGTTTAATCGGTACCCAGCCATCCCAGAACCAGTATCCATACCAAAGTGAAATCATCCCGCTAAGAAACATCAGCCCCAGTAAAAGAAGGGGCAGTTTTCTCCTGAACAGGCTAACGATAATGGCCAAGGCAGCCGCGGGCAGAATCACCAGGTTTTGCAGGCTGGCAGCATGAAACTGCCCGAATATGAAGTTTTTAGCGCTGGCCTTAAACGCGGGCCATACTCCCTGAATGCGGCTAAGGGGAAATTCGCTGCGAATGGATACAAAGCCGGGGTCGAAAAAGGTATTGTAAATCAAGCGGTATTCTACCAATATATAGACAGAACCCATAAACAGTAAGGCAGACAAGAAATTGAGGTTGAGTTCTCTTTTGAATATAAGTTCAGCCAACCACCAAATTCCCAACAACAATAGGAAGAAAGCAAAGCTGAATATGAGGCTCGAGTAGAAGGGGACCAGTGCCAGGATCAGCCAATCAGTCCAGCGGTCAGATTTTCCCTTGATATTTAGAAAGGCATATAAAACCAGGGGCTGTCCGGCTACGCTTAATCCTCCGTAAGGCCAGAAAGGTAAGAGGGCAAAAGCCAGGGCGGTTCCCGCCGCTATATATTCGTATTTTGTCTCCCGGAGAAAATGCCTTTTGAGCAGAAGCAGCATACCCGCAAAAGCCAGCAGGTGTATTAGGGTCAGGTTGGTGACATAAGCGGTAAATGGAGGCAGGAACCGGTACAGCCATAACTGCAGGTTAAATTCAGTGCCGAAGGTGTTGCGGGGCAGCCCATTCATTACCTGGTCTACCGTACTGTTCATAGAGCCGAAAATCTGCCCGCTGTCGGCCAATACCTTGAGGCTGGCCACTGCCCCGTCAACATTATCAAGGACAAGAACATGGGCATTCTCCCCCAGGATATACAACGGTGACAGGTAAAGGGCCATCACCACTATAGCCGCAAATATGTAAATACGATTAGTCCGGTAAGTCATGGTTTCCCTCCGGTCCAAAAAAGGTTAATTTCAGTTGTCTTCTATTATCTTAACGATTATTCGAACCGGTTCATGGTCTCGATAACCTGATCCTGCTGGGCCAGACTCATCTGTGGCCACATCGGCAGGCTGAAGATTTGTTCATGAATGGTTTCCGATATTGGAAAAGCCCCTAGCCCCAACCCCAGCTCTTTATAGGCAGGCTGCAGGTGGGGCGGTACCGGGTAATGAATCATGGTACCAATACCTTGCTTATTTAAATACTCCAGGACCTCAGCCCGGCGCGAACTTCGTACCGCGAAAATGTGCCAGACCGGCTCGGCCCAATCGGGAACAACTGGCAGCGCATAAATGTCAGGGTTTAACAACTGCTGATAGCGTTGGGCCAAAACCCGGCGCCGGTCATTCCAATCATCCAGGTAACGTAGTTTGACCCTTAGAAAAGCAGCCTGTAATTCATCCAGGCGGGAATTATAGCCTTTCTCTTCATTGTGATATTTGATCTTCGATCCATAATTGCGTAAAGTCCTTACCCTGGCAGCCAACTCTGGATCAGAAGTGACTACTGCGCCCCCGTCTCCGAATGCACCAAGATTTTTTCCGGGATAAAAGCTGAATCCAGCAGCATCACCTAGGTTGCCGGCGCGCTTTCCCTTATATAAGGCGCCATGTCCCTGGGCGCCATCCTCTATCACATTTAATCCGTAGTGAGCAGCCACCTCGTTTATCTCATCCATGGCTGCCGTTTGGCCGTAGAGATGAACTGGCATAATTGCCCGGGTACGGAGAGTTATAGATGCCTCGATCCTGTCAGGATCAATATTATAGGTAGCTTCCACCGGCTCGACCGCGACCACTCGGGCTCCGCACTGGCTGACGGCCAGCCAGGTGGCAATATAGGTATTGGCTGGAACTATAACCTCATCACCGAATCCTATATCATAAGCCTTCAAAATAAGGTGCAATGCCTCCAGACCATTTCCCACCCCAATACAAAAACTGGCTCCGCAATGGGCGGCAAACTCAGTTTCAAACGCTTCCAACTCAGTGCCCATGATGAACCAACCGGAATCCATCACCCGCTGGTAAGCGGCGTCTAATTCCTTCTTTATCTCCAGATATCCAGCTTTTAGGTCCAGGAAAGGCACCTGGATTCCCATGGGCTCCACCTCTATCAATTCTTTCTATAGGTATTTACCTAATATACTTCATGGATAACATATTCTGGGCGCCGGTTCACTTCATCAAATACACGCCACAGATACTCGCCGATGATCCCCAGCATGATAATAATCAAGCCCAGCAGGAATGCTACCAGGGTAGCGATGGTCGTAAAACCGGGCACAATCACATGATTGACGCTGGCATTGAATATCAGCACTACCCCATAAATGAAGCTAAGCAGGGCGACGATAAATCCGGTCAGGGAGATGATCCGGATCGGTACTACCGAAAAACCAAGGATAGAATCTAGTAGGTAAGTGAATTTCTTGGCAAAAGTCCAGCGTGACTTGCCGTGCAGCCTTTCCCGGCGCTGGTAATAGATAATCTCCGGTTCAAATCCCAGCCAGTAGGCGAACAGGCTGATATTAATGTTCTTACCGCTCTGCTGTAAATAAGGCAGCAGCAAAGCATCCATCAAGGCCAGGTCGAAGCCGCCGGAGGGGTAATCTTTGGTTACGGTCATACGGAGAATGCCATAATAAAGCTGAGCGAAAGCCTTGCTGAGCATTGGGTCCTGGCGCGATTCCCGCACGCAGATTACAAACTTTGACCCGGCCAGCCATTTATCGGCCATTTCCAGCAGCAACTCGGGAGGGTCCTGCAGGTCAGCTGCCAGCATGGTAAAACAATCCCCAGTAACATACTGCAGACCGGTTTTCACCGCATGGATAGCCCCGAAGTTGCGGGCTAGCTTGATAATCCTGGTCTCTGGCCGCTGTTCCTTGATTTTCATCAACTCGGCAAAGGAGTTGTCACTAGAGCCGTCATCCACAAAAATAAGCTCCAGTTCCATTCCCCGGGCGCCTAATAACCGTTCCACCCGGCTTAACTCAGCAAAGAGCGGCGGCAGAGAACCTTCATTATAATATACCGGTATGACCACTGACAGTTTTTTCACCCGAATCCCCTGCCCCCTTAATCACTCTGAGCTGTCTGAATAGTTCCCTGTCACTGCGACATTTCTATGTCACTGTGAACAGTCAAGTGTCAGTCTGTACGGTCTATGTCACACTAAATAGTTCTTTGTCACTCTGAACTCAGTGAAGAGTCTATCTGCTTTACCGAGATTCCTCGCTCCGCTTTGAATGACAAGTATGGTCGGAATGACAGGAATTCTAGCTGCGTTCAAGAGGACATAGTGCTAGTTAGAGTCTAGAGTCGGATTGACCTAATGTCCCAGCCTAGTCTGCACTCACATACCGTCTAACCACCGCCGGGCTGCCCATGACCACTGCCCCGGCGGGAACGTCTTTGGTAACCACCGCATTGGCACCCACCACGGCATTTTCGTTAATAGTAACGGCCGGCATCAGCAGTGCTCCTACTCCAATCGCTGCTCCATCTTTAATAGTAGGCCCCACGACCCGGTCTTCCTCATAACCCAATTTACCAATTGCATTATCATTGGTGCTTCCCACCAGCAGACTGATAAACACATTGTCCCCGACATGGCATTTACCGGTGATATGAGTGGAATCCATGATTTTGGTGTTATTGCCGATAGTGCTGGCATAATTGACGGTAACGTAACGGCTTAAAATGCAATTGGATCCGATCCGGCATTGCTCCCGCACCGAGGCCCCATCCCCAATCAGGGTATTCTCACCTATCTCCACATCATAGTAGATAACTGCATTGGGTCCCAAACTGCAATTGGCACCGATGCTAACCTTGGGCTTGTATTCCGGCTGGCGGGCCAGGGCTGCTCCCTTTGGCACCTTACCGATATAGGTACCGGGGAATACCTCGACATTGTCACCAATCTCCACCCCGCTCTCAATTACCACAAAAGGGTGAATGGTAACGTTATCGCCGATCCGAACCCCGTCGCGTATCACCGCGAATTCCATTATCTTTACGTTATTACCGGTATTGTTGGTTTGTACTAACGCCATGTCACTGATCATTTACTGTCCCCTTACAAGCCTTGTTCGGCCGTTAATTGTTGGAACTCACTATAATCGCGGATATAGTCACTCTCATCATAATAATCGCTGGCTAACACCAACAGGATACAATCAGATGAAAAATCATACATCTCATGCCAGATCATCCGATCCAACAATATTCCCCGCGAATTGTTCTGCATGTTTAGGATCATCTTTTCCTGGCCGTCGTCAAGTAAAAGCTGGCAGGAGCCCTTTAGGCAAACCATCACCTGCTGCAACTGCCGATGGGCGTGCAACCCCCTCCGAACTCCATCCTGGGTATCGAAAATATGATAAACACGGCGAATGGCAAAAGGGATATCCCGCTGTTCCTCGATGGCTACCAAGGATCCACGCTCATCCCCCCGCACTTTAAAATCAAATGTAACCAGTTCCACTATCTATACTCCTTCAGGTACCATTTCACTGTTTTCAACAGGCCGCTCTCGAAATCCTCCTCTGCCTTCCAACCCAGCTCACTCTCGATCTTGGTAGCGTCGATGGCATAGCGGCGATCATGCCCAGGGCGGTCAGTGACAAAGGTTATCAGTTCTTTGTATGATTTTAAATCTGCTCCCCGTTGGGCAGCTGGATCTAATTGATCCAGCTGCTCACATATCAGCGTAGCAATATATAAATTTTCCCGTTCATTACGACCGCCGATATTATAGCTTTCCCCGCTGCGCCCCTGGTGAAACACCAGGTCGATACCCCGGCAATGATCCAGGACATATAACCAGTCCCTGACGTTGCGGCCGTCACCATAGATGGGGATCGGATTAAAAGTCAGGGCGTTACGGATGATGGTGGGAATCAACTTCTCGTTATGCTGCTTGGGGCCGTAATTGTTGGAGCAGTTGCTGGTCACCACATTCATCCCATAGGTATGGTAATAACTGCGAACCAGCATATCGGCGCTGGCCTTGCTGGCACTATAAGGACTGTTGGGGGCATAAGGGGTAGTTTCGGAAAACAGCCCGGTTGCGCCCAAGCTGCCATAAACCTCATCGGTGGAAATTTGCTGGAATCGGCACTGCTCATAGCCAGGCTTATATCTGAAAGGACCTTCCATCCAATACTGCCGGGCGCTGTCCAGCAGGTTAAAGGTACCGTTGATATTGGTCTTTATAAACACATCAGGAGCCGCAATGGAATTGTCCACATGCGATTCAGCCGCGAAATGAATAACACCACGGATATCGTATTTGATAAATAACTCATCAATCAGCTCACGATTGCGGATATCCCCCTTGATAAAATGGTACCGGGGATGATTAGCTACCTCCTGCAGATTCTCGAGGTTACCGGCATAAGTAAGAATATCAAGGTTGATTACCTTATATTCCGGATGGCTTTCAAGGAAATAGGGAATAAAATTAGAGCCAATGAAGCCTGCCCCACCGGTGATCAAAATATTGATTATAGGACTGTTCTCCAGCCTCAATGCCTCTATACCTCCATAAGCTATCATCCGAGCATCCTAGTCATTCTGTGCGTATGCCTTTTGTCATTCCGAGCAGTGCATTTGTCATTCCGAGTGAAGCGAGGAATCTCATCCAGCAGTTAGACTCTTCACTTCGTTCAGAGTGACAGCATCCTTCGTTCAGAGTGCACATCCCTCATCCCTGCAGGGGTCTGCTGAAATCGCTGGCGGCAATATCCAGTAGGTAATGCCCATATTCATTATTACTCAGATTGGCAGCTAGAGCCATCAACTGCTCCTGATTTATCCATTTATTATAGTAGGCGATCTCCTCCAGGCAGGCTACTTTGAAACCGGCCCGATTCTGCAGGGTTTCAACGAAAAGGGCAGCCTGCTGCAAGGCTTCGAAAGTACCAGTGTCCAGCCAGGCAAATCCCCTTCCCAGCAACTCCACATTCAGTCTGTTTTGCTGCAGATAGAGCCGGTTGAGGTCGGTGATTTCCAACTCTCCCCGCGCTGAGGGTTTTAGATTGTGAGCTAATTCCACTACTCGGTTATCGTAAAAATAAAGTCCGGTCACGGCGAAATTGGATCGGGGCTGGGCAGGCTTCTCCTCCAGAGATACTGCTCTTAATTCATTGTCGAATTCCACGATACCAAAGCGGGTAGGATCTTTTACCCGGTAGGCAAATACGGTAGCCCCTTCATCGCGGGCCGCTACCCGGCGCAGCATGGGGGTAAAACCCTGGCCATAAAATATATTGTCTCCAAGGATCATCGCCACCCGATTATCACCGATGAAATCAGCGCCTATAATGAAAGCCTGGGCCAGTCCGTCCGGGCTGGGCTGCACCGCATAGGATAAAGACAAGCCCAACTGCCGGCCATCGCCCAGCAATGCTTCAAATCGCCCAATATCCTGGGGGGTAGAAATAATCAGAATATCCTTAATATCAGCCAGCATCAAAACCGACAGTGGATAATATATCATCGGTTTATCATATATAGGAAGCAATTGCTTAGATATGACCTGGGTAAGAGGGTAAAGGCGGGTACCGCTGCCGCCAGCCAAAATAATTCCTTTCATTAATAAAACGACCTTTCCGGACAAATACTGGTCTTTTACTCAAAGGAATTATACCAGATTGCCCCAGTATTTCAAAGAACCGCAATTGCCCTATCGCGCATAAGGTAGAAAATATGAAGCATCAAAAATGCAAGAAAAAACTCCCTCCGTAAATTTTACCGAGGGAGTTTGCCGGTAGCATAATAGCAGACGAAGATTAATTGGCGGCACCGTAAGCCCAGGGTTTCTCCAGGGCCTTGCCCAATATGGCATGCTGATAGGACATGCTGTCCAGGTTTTCCTGGGCAGTGTTAACTGCAATCTCAGCTGCCATAATATCGAATTTTGTCCCCATCCCCACCTCGTACATGATTTTAGCTATGCGCAGGGCTTCATTGGCAGTGCGAAGGCTGTCTTCGGCAGCCGCATATGAATCTTCAATGGTTTTCAAGCTATAGTAAATATTCCGGGTTACCTGCAGCATGCTTTCCTTGGTAGAAATAACGTTTATGTCCGCCTTTTGCTCATTGATATAATCCAAATCATCCGATCCTGAGTTCCCGGCGGTATCCAGCAATAACTGAACCGATTCATTGGCCAGCCAAACACTGGGACTGGAATTAACAATATCGTGGAACTTGGTTTCCGGATTGACCAGGGTAATCGGTTCATAAGTAAGCTCCCTAACCAGCACCGGCCGGCTGGATGAAGACATCCCGATATATTCCATCAGGTTGATATATTTCTGATCCAGCTCCTGCTGGGCGTTAGCCCAGGAAGAATTTGCCGAGGCTGCCTGGGTCTCCGCCTGGTAAAGGGTGAACTTGGTATCCATACCCAATTGGGCCCGCAATTTAGCTATTTTGAGTTTTTCGTCAGCTTGCTGGCTGGCTAATTTTTGGGCATCGGCCTTATCCAGAGCTGATACCACTGCATAGTAGCGCTGATAGACGGAAAACTCTAACGATTCCAATTTCAAATCATAGGCCTTTTGTTTGGCTTTTTCGTTATACTCGGCACTGTAAACCTGCAGGTAGGGGTCATAACCCAAGTCGGCAAAATAATTGGTACCTGGGATATGGGCGGCGGCTTCAGCTTCCGAGGCACTGTCCCAGGCCAAATCAGTACTGACCCCGGCAGCCTGCAGTTCTAGCCAGGCTACCTGCACATCGTTGCGTTTTTCCCTGGCCATTTCTATCGCCTGATCTACCGTCAGGGTTGCTGTCGAAGGTGCTGTATCGGCAAGGCAAGAAGCCGGAAACAATCCCGACAACAGGAATATGACCAACATAGGTATGATTTTCCTGCCCATTGGCATCAACTCCATATCAGATTATATTTGTCTCTTCAGTATAGCTGCTGCCGACTCACGGGTCAATGTTGGAATGCTTAAACTTGGCTGAAAAATTGCCGGGCTTGCTGCCAACCTAAAGTTGTTGTTGTCTCCCTGAACAAAAACGCCGGCCCCCCGCCATTATATGCAATTAGCGGGGATTACCGGCGTTACGCTACAACTCTATTTGTATCTTCTGCTATTCACCGTTCTGCTTAATAGATGGTAACTGTTTGGGAGATACCATCCCAGACAGCGGTGTGCCCGAAAGCAGCAGCCACCCAGGCGATGGGCAGGCAGGTCCGGCTGTTGGTTATTTCCGGAGCCACATCCATCGTAATCGCGGTACCGTTACTGTACATGGTCTTACTGCCAATGGTGAGGATTACCGTTTTTGAACCATTGGTCAGGGTAACCCGCTGAGCAGCTTCATTCCATTGGATCTGCGCATCAGTCAGGCCCATAGCATAGCCGACATAGCGGATAGGCAGATAGGTACGGCTGTTCTTGATATAGGGCGCCGCATCCATCATTTTATAGGTGTTGTTCTGGAGGTAGAAATTCGATCCAATCGTAAATACCGCAGGTGAAACCACGACTGCCCCTTCTTTAGTTGTAAACGACTTCACCGCACCGTAAGCAAGTCCCGCACTATTTCTGCCATAAGCCTGGAAATAGTATTGGGTATCTGCTTTAAGTCCGGTCAGTTCATAGTTGAAACTGTCGCCCTCGTCGATATTATCGGAATAATCGCCTACCTTCTTTTTGGTTGTAGGCGATGATGAAGTCCCGTAGTAGAAACCGTATTCAGTCATTTCATTGTCATCGCCATACGATTCTATGGTCCCGTTGAGAATAGCGGAATCGCTGTCGATGCTTGATGCGCTGTTAGTGGTTACCTCAGGATCATCATTGGATTCACCAGTGGAAAAAGACTCTACATCACCATAAGCGGTGTAATCGTCACCATCACTGTCTTCATAGTCAACATAAGCCATGTAGTAATAGGTTTCATCCTCATCCAGGTCGTCGATATCGAGGTCGAATTCGTCACCTTCCTCCAGCTCGTCATCGCCGGCCTCGTCCCAATAAGCATTACCGTCCTCGCCGTCTTCCACTTCGTCTTCATCGGTATCCCAGTAGAAACCATATCCGGTAATGGTATACTCATCCGTGTCAATACTGTCTATTTCTGCCACCAGGGTAGCATAGTCGTCACCGATGTCATCCGCCTCAAGGGTATCGACCTCGACATCACCATTACTCCCGTTGTCATCGAAAAAAAATTTTTTGATGGAACCAACGTTTTCTTCTCCATCGTCAAACTTCACATAGGCACGGTAATAATAAATCCCATCATCCAAATCGGAGACCGGAATCTGCAGGTAAAATTCACCGTCATCTATGCCGTCGGCTTCAGAAGACCAGCTATCCCGGCTGGATACCTGGGCATAAGAATCGTCAGCATAAAAGCCATATTCGTCCACTGAATAATCGTTATCAGAATCATACAAATTGGCATAAAGGGTCACATAATCATCGTCAATATCGTAAGACGACAGGGTTGTTACTGAAGGCTCGGCAGCAGCGGCGGTGGCCGGCATGCCCAAGGTGGGCACCAGAAAAGCCAGGGCAAAAATGAATACCATCGCCATCGACAAAATCTTATTTTTTGCTCTCATTCACATTCCTCCAATCAATGCATATCCTCTTGTATAACGCCGGGTTCTCGGAATTTATCTGAATAGTTAAAAACCCCCTTCC
>CAZOZX010000028.1:0-22104 GCA_964584415.1 uncultured Syntrophomonas sp. | reverse complement strand
TACAACTTCCCTTACCTCAGCGCCAGCCTCTAAAGCTGCATTAATCATGACATCCTCCACCTTCTGGATATCATTTAATGCTTCAAATCGACATCCATAAACCTCAGCTAATACATGTCGCCCCAAAGACTGCAATCATGTCAGCTCCCTTCATTAAGTTTTCGTATAAGCTGTCCCAAACCTCCCAATTTACTCGTCTGAAAACACACATGTAGAATTTTAGCACAATCATACCCCATGTCAATAAGCCCTGGCTGAAAATTTATTGTATGAATTTATACAGGAAATTAGGCCTTTTACGGCGGTTTTTTTACCCTGGACTTGAATTTTTCCGGTCATAATGATACTTTAAATGTTGGTCTGGGAATTGGACAGACATATTTAGCAGGGGGGTCCATAATAATGATAACGAAAAAAAGAATATTGACCGGTGATAGACCAACCGGCAAACTTCACCTGGGCCATTATGTTGGTAGTGTCGCCAACCGGGTTAGATTACAGGATCAATATGACAGCTATATTATTATTGCCGATGTACAGGCGTTGACCACAAATTTTGAAAATCCCGAAAATCTGAGCAGGGATACCTTGCAGATCGCCGAGGATTACTTAGCTGCAGGTCTTGATCCCAATAAAGCGACAATATTTATCCAGAGCATGATCCCGGAAATTCATGAATTAGCTGCCTACTTCGGCATGTTTACGTCAGTAAATGTTTTGCGCCATAATCCCACGGTAAAGTCAGAGGCCAAACAGCATGGATTCAGTGATATGCCTTATGGTTTTCTAGGCTACCCAGTGAGCCAGGCTGCTGATATAACAATTTTTAAAGCTAATCTGGTTCCAGTGGGCGAAGATCAAATACCCCATATTGAGCTCACTCGTAAGATTGTTAGGCGCTTTAATGATCTATATAAGCCCGTTTTGATAGAACCCGAGGTTTTGGTGGGAGAAGTCCCCAGGTTAGTGGGATTGGACGGCAAAGCCAAGATGAGCAAGAGCCTTAACAACGCCATATATCTCAGTGATAATTCGGAGGAAGTCAGAAAAAAGGTTATGAATGCAGTAACCGACCCAGCCCGGATTCATAAGACTGATCCAGGCCATCCGGAGATATGCACGGTTTTTGAGTACCATAAAGTCTTTAACCGGGATGAGGTCAGTCAAATAGAGTCTGACTGCCGGGAAGGCAAAATCGGATGTGTCAATTGTAAAAAGAGATTAGCGGGATGCATTGACGTTTTACTGGAGCCTATGAGAGAAAGACGGCAGACTTTTATCCATAATCCAGCATCCGTTAAAGAAATATTAATGGATGGCACAGCCAAGGCCCTCCAGGTAGCCCAACAGACTATGAAGGAAGTCAGGGCAGCCATGGGGATAGACTATTTTAATGGCTAAAGGTAAGGAGGTTCGCTTTGAATAGAGTAATCGACTTAGCCATATGTCAAATCCACGTCAGCAATGACAAAAAGGCCAACTTACGCCATGCCGGAATAATGATAAAACAAGCGGCAGAAAATGGTGCAAAACTGGTAGTACTGCCGGAGATTTTTAACGTTCCCTACGATACCTCTATTATGGCTGACCAGGCCGAGGTCTACCCTGGTGAAACAGCGTTGTTTCTCTCGGAGACCGCCCGTAAAAACCACTGTGTTGTGGTAGGCGGGTCAATCCCGGAACGCAGCAGGAGCGGGCAAATTTTCAACACCAGTTACACCTTCGACCAATATGGCAATCTTATTGGTCAACATCGTAAGATACACTTATTTGATATTGATATCCCGGGGCAAATTACTTTCAAAGAATCAAATATATTTACAGCTGGGAATCGTCTGGATATTATTCAGCACCAGGATTTATGTTTTGGCATAGTCATCTGCTATGACATTCGGTTTCCGGAATTGGCCCGCTTACTATCCTTGCAGGGTGCTCAATTACTGATTGTCCCAGCTGCTTTTAATATGACCACTGGTCCCGCTCACTGGGAGCTGCTTATGAGATCAAGGGCTATCGACAATCAAATGTATGTTGTTGCTGCCTCTCCTGCCCGTAATCCTGAAGCCAAGTATCAGGCGTGGGGCCACTCCTTGGTAGTAGATCCCTGGGGTTCGGTAATGGTTGAAGCCGGCAGTGGAGAAGAAATTATAACCTGTCAGATAGATTTTTCGATTTTGGACCGGGTTCGCAATGAAATGCCCCTACTGAATCATAGAAGAACTGATATCTATGATATATGCAACAAAGCATCTAGGAAAAAGGATTAGCCTGGCCCTTACTTTGGCTCTGGGTTGACTGGGAAATGTTCAACCTAAACTTAGATAAGTATATGGTAAGAAAAACGACCGGGTGATTTCACAACCCGGTCGTTTACATTTGAATTGTTGAACAATTAAGCTGATGGTCCCACTCCTGGTTTAGTCAAAGGTGGATTATTGCGAATGATGAAAATAAACACTGGCAACAGGCATAACAATACCGACAATACTGTATAAAGAATAGCCTGGTCAGTGTATATTTCAAAAAATTTAAATGTAAACCAAATGAAAAACACCGATACCCCGATACTGATTAACCACCCAATTCCCGGCATACCGGACAAAAATATTCCCCCCACTACAATAACCGGGAACCATAAAGCCAAATTTTCAAGACGATAAGAACCTATGTCCAACTCCCCTACGAGTTGACCTGCGATGTAAAGATCAGCTACCGGTATCCAGGCCAACCAGGGATCTTGTATACCCCTATTGGAGGCCAGAGTGGATAACCCAATCGACTTTAAAATATAGAAAACCGCACCAATAAGAAGCAGAACAAATGAAAAAATACCCATCACAGCCAGGAATGCAGCTGCACCATAATCCACTCCGACCACTCCTTTAAAAATACAAGCCGTTAATCCAATGTCCCAATCAAATTGACCTTTTGCCCAAATTTATCTAACTATGTTCGATCTCTTATCATTACTCTATACAGTGATGCAATATAGTGGCATGCGAACTGTCAGCCGGCAGCTAGTATTGCTTAAGTGAGCCGATTTAAACGGTACGGGTCTGGTTGATGTAACTTATCCGATATTCTCAACCAGGTCAGGACGCAACTGGGCTGCTGCCTTTAGGAATTGGTGTCTAATCTGATCTTGAGGCTTGTCGGTATTTACGTGGATAAGCACTCTAATACAATGAGGAAGAGCCCCGGGGACTGGTATTTCCTGAGTACACAACAAAGGTACCTGAGTCAACCCCATAGCCCGAGCGGCTGCGGCAGGAAAGGCAGATCTCAAATCCGGGGTTAGCGTGAATATGATGCTTATGATATCGTCGGACAGCAATTGGTTTTGGGTAATGATTTGCTTCAATAACTCCTGGGTTGCCTCTATAATATCCGTTTTATCATCTTTTTCTACCGTAATTGCTCCTCTAATCCCTCTAACTGCCATACTACCATCCTCACCTATACTACTCTCGGGTTCTTGTTACGAGTTAAAATACTTCACAGTCAATAATGGATAAGTCATTAAGGAACAGCCCGATGACCCAGGCCAATTGCAACTTCGTCCAAGTGCAAAAGCCCGATTCCCATAAAAACTGCCACACTTACATGATCATGATATCGGGCTACTCCTATTTTGCCGCCCACATTTAATCCCAGGGCTTTCGGCATGATCTGGGACAATGCCTCGCGAGAAGCCCCTGCAACAGCTCCCTCGTCGGAATGCGTATCCTTGATAACGCCTTCCCTTTTGGCTGCTACGACAGAACGCTCAACTATTTTAGCCATAGATGATATAAACTCTCCTCCATAGTCAACCGCAACCGCTTTTACGCCATGTTCTTCTAAAAGCGATTTTTTTATCTGTATTTCCTCCGCTCGTGTTGCGGATAGAGCCATTTTGACAGCTGCTGATGCTGCTATCTTACTGCCGGGTTCCATTGGAATACCCCCAAAAATGTCTTTCTATTATTTTACTATACTTTTGCCTATCATGACTATGCCCTGATTTGCAGCATACACCTGCCCTTTTTCCGGAAATGCCAGGTTGGATGAAACCGCTGCGATGTTAAATTCGATGGGGAAGTTATAGGCGGTAGCATCTATTTCAATAGTATCGCCAGCATCAACCGTAACGGTAGCTCGTTTTCCTGTAAATGCTGCTTTGGTTTGCCCATTGACCAAAATCTGGGCTCGAGGCAAGGATGAAAACTGACTTATTTCAATGGCCACCCGAGCTTGAGGAGAAATCGCCTGGTCAGCATCAGGATCGGCATTTTCTGAGGTTGTGGCCACCGGCAATTGAATCGGTTCGCCCTCCATTCTTTCGCCCCAACTAAGATATAGACGAATGGGATCAACCGACATAAACCCCTGGACCACCACCATTATGACTATCCCGAGAACAACGAACTTCATAAGTCCTTTTTCTATTTTTCTAATATAATCTTTCAAAAATATTCCCCCCAGGCATACATTTCTCCTCTATCTTATGCCCGGGGGAAAGCCTTTATCCATTAAATGTTCTCAATATAGTCGCGGCAAGAGCAGCCGCTCCATACCCGTTGTCAATATTGACCACGCCTATGCCGCTGGCACAACTATTTAGCATTGCCAGCAAAGCAGCCAGGCCGTTAAAGCTAGCCCCGTAACCAACACTGGTTGGAACTGCGATTACCGGTTTATTGGTCAAGCCCCCCACCACGCTGGCTAAAGCCCCTTCCATACCTGCGACTACAATAATAACCTGGGCTCGGTTAATCTCGTCAACCCGAGCAAATAGTCGATGTATGCCAGCAACCCCTACATCGTAGCAACGCGAAACCTCTGCACCCATAATATCCAGGCAAACTGCGGCCTCTTCTGCAACCGAAATATCCGCTGTGCCAGCGGTAACTACAGCCACTTGTCCAATTTTTGCAGGCGCAGATCGAATAAGAAACAACACCCTGGCAACCGGATCATATTTAATATCAGTAATTTGCGCCCTAACCGACTCATAAACCTCTTGGCTGGCCCTGGTCCCAATAATCAAATCACTCTGCAAGGCAAGCTGCCGGCAAATAGCTGTAATTTGTTCAGTTGATTTACCCTGACAAAAAACCACTTCCGGGAAGTGGTCTCTTAAGGTACGGTGATGATCCAATTTGGCAAAGCCAAGGTCTTCAAATGGCAGAGTGTCTAATAGACGACAGGCATCATCAACCTCAATATGTCCGTCATGCAATTGTTCCAATATTCTCCGCAATCGATCTTTATTCATATCAACGGCTCTTTTCCGAGTTTAATAATTAATCACTCTAAGTTTGCCGGCATCATAAATCATCAAGTACTGATCACCAATTGTCGCGTGCATAATCAACCCCGAACAAAAACGCCTCTCTGTTTTTATCGATCACACCTGGTTTTTTACCGGCAAATATCAGTTCGAATAATCCCAGGGCTTGTTCTACTGTAACCAATTTCAGCTTTTCAATACAGGCTCCCAGAAGTATCATATTGGCTATTTTGGAACCACCGTGTTCGTCCGCTATTTGGTTCACCGGCATCTGATAAACACATAAATCCTGCCTGGCCGGAGGCCGATCAATGAGCGATGTGTTCATAACCAGCATGCCGTTTGGCTGAATCTTAGGCTCAAACCTGTCCAGAGATGGTCTGTTCAGAATTATAGCCACTTCTGGATTCTCGGTTAGGGGGGAGTATATCTCACCATCTGAAATTGTAACCAGACAGTTGGCGGTTCCTCCCCTCATTTCTGCTCCATAAGCTGGTAACCACGAAACATTCTTCCCCACACCCATGGCAGCGTAAGTCAAAAACTTGCCCATGGATAAGACACCCTGCCCACCAAATCCGGCGAATAAGATCTGTTGTTCACTGCTCATGTTTTATTGTGCCTCCTTGACCTTAAACTCGCCGAGCGGATAATAGGGTATCATATTGGTCTCCAGCCACTCCATAGCTTCCACCGGACCTAAACCCCAGTTAGTAGGACAGGTCGACAATATTTCAACCATGGAAAAACCTAGTCCATTCATTTGGGTTTGCAGCGCCTTTTTTACTGATTTCTTGGCTTTGTTAACATTGGCAGGACTATTAACTGCCACCCGGCTTATATAAGCGGATCCCTCGTTAGTAGCCAATAGCTCCGCCATTCTAACCGGAAAACCGGTATCATCTTTTTTACGTCCATATGGAGATGTTGTAGTCACCTGTCCCAACAAGGTAGTTGGAGCCATTTGCCCCCCGGTCATGCCATAAATCGTGTTGTTGACAAATATTACCGTAATGTTCTCAGAACGCGCTGAGGCATGTACAATTTCCGCCATTCCGATTGAAGCTAAATCTCCATCACCTTGATAGGTAAAAACGCATCGATCCGGCAATATCCTCTTAATGCCAGTGGCAATGGCCGGGGCTCTTCCATGGGCAGCCTCCAGCATATCGAAATTAAAATAATCGTAAGCCAAAACGGCGCATCCCACCGGACATATGCCTATAGCACTTTCCCGCAAATTTAATTCATCAATACACTCAGCTACTAAACGATGGATGATTCCATGAGTACAACCCGGGCAATAGTGGGTTTTTGCCCCAGTTAAGCTCAGGGGTCGATGAGATACTGTTTTCATCTCAAACCCTCCTTTTGAGCTATGGCCATGATTTGTTTGGCTATCTCTTCCGGAGTCGGTACTATACCAATTCTTCCGTAGAATTCAACCGGAGCCCGCCCGTTTACAGCCAGGCGGACATCCTCCACCATTTGGCCCATGCTTATTTCAACTGACAGGAATAACCTGGCTTTTTCAGCAGCCTGGCTTATTGGTTCTACTGGGAAAGGCCATAAAGTGATAGGCCTGATCAATCCGACCTTATAGCCTTGTTTGCGAACCTCAATAATGGCTTTCTTTACGATTCTTGACATTAGTCCGAATGCTACGACCACTAATTCTGCATCCTCTACCATGAAATTTTCTGCTTTAGGCTCGTGGTCTTTTATTGAAGCATACTTTTGAGCCAGAACATGATTGCGATATTCCAGAAAATCCGGATCAAGATGCAAGGTGTTGACTATATTTGGCTTTCTGCCCTTACAACCTCCAATCGCCCATGGTTTCTCAATAAATTCGGTTACTTTCGGGCGAACTTCTACCGGTTCCATCATCTGTCCTAGGGTGCCTTCAGCCATAATCATAACCGGAGTACGATATTTATCAGCCAGATCGAAAGCTTCGATGGCAAAGTCCATCATTTCCTGCACCGATGATGGCGCCAATACGATTAGATGGTAATCACCGTGCCCACCCCCGCGGGTTGCCTGGAAATAATCCGACTGGGCTGGCTGGATTCCCCCCAGTCCTGGACCTCCTCTCGATACATTTACTATTAAACAAGGGAGTTCGGCTTCAGCTATAAAGGAGATCCCTTCCGATTTCAAGCTTATACCCGGTCCAGAAGAAGCGGTCATAACCCTTGCTCCGGTTGACGAACCTCCATATACCATATTGATGGCCGCCAATTCACTCTCCGCTTGCACAAAAGTTCCGCCCAAAAGGGGGAATTTCCTGGCCATATATTCAGCAATTTCGCTGGACGGTGTTATAGGGTAACCAAAGAAAGCAACACATCCTGCTATCAAAGCTCCTTCGGCTAACGCCTCATTCCCTTTCATTAAGACCCTATCCACGGCTTTACTCCCTTTCTACCCGAATGACCAGATCTGGACACATAAGAGCACAAATGCCACATCCCGTACAATTAAGCGGTATGAGGTCGGTAACCGGGTGATATCCGGATGAATTTATTCTAGTCTTGTCCAATCCCAGTACGTCTTTAGGACAAAAGTGAATACAAAGCTCACACCCTTTACATTCCTCTTCAATAAAGGCAACTTTTCCTTTGGCCATAATTCCCCTCCCAAACGTTACTACAACCATTCCGGCTTCAAATACAATTCCATTGCTGATAATAAACTGCCATAGTGAGGAAAAAGTTCTTCATAAAACTCTTTTTCTATGGTCAAGCACTTTATAGGAATGTTGAGGGATTCACTAAATCCCCTTATTTTCTCGTGCCCTCTCTTGATAATCTCTATATTACTGTCGGTGGTAAGATTAGGATTGCTGATGATACCTGAGAAATTAAGACCAGATGAACATTCCAGCCTATCCTTTAATAACCTCACACTTTCCAAATCTCGGCTGAATGGCCGATAGGGATTTAACACCAACATAAACTCATAATCCGACCGGGCAAGTATATGCTTGCGCAAATAACCCAGAACAGTACACCCTACTTCATCACCGGCTACATCAATAACCATGTATGTATCCTGCTGAATTAAACCAATTATCTCTCGGGGCATAGTAGGAACATCACCGAAAGATAAATCGCCCTCCGGTGCCAGTAACCTTACCCCTGCGGGTTCCAGTATATCTTTGAGTTGCCGGGAAACGAAGTATGGATTAACCAGATCAAGATCGGCTAGAATAATACTTTTGTTAAGCGTGGCTTTCTTCAGTGCATGATTCAAGGCAATCTCGGATTTGCCGCTACCAAATCCACCCGCGAAAATAGTGATATTCGCCAAAATTCTTTCCATTCCGATCAGATTTTACTTAATATAGAATAAGTCTGCTGCAAATGCAATTGAAATATTAGGTTGCACTTAAAAACCAATTTATTATGAACGCCAATTGTCAATTTGGCGTATCCAGTGTTCCCTATAGTCGGTTAAATCCTGGCTAAATCGAAACAGCAACTTCTCTACATCGCTTTTGGAAAGGAGCAACTCCTCCGGTTCGATTATCTCAATGGTTCTGAATTCTTCTTTGACCACAAATTTGACCACATCATCAATATTTTCAGCAAAAAACGTGATTACCACCGGGGCATAAGCAACCTTATTCCCGGTAATATCGTCAATCAGCGTATAGATATCCTGGCTCATGTCAATTTCATCGATACGGATACCTTGCATCGGCACATTTCGCATCGTAGCTACCTTTTGTTGTCTGGCACTGTCGGCTATTTGCTCGACATTCTTATTGCCGAACAGCTTACCGGTTTTCGGCCTGCCAATATAGTCAAACCGTAACTTTACTTTGAGTTGAGGCAAAATATCATCCCCCGTCTCTATGATTATATTTCAATTGGGCAATAGCTAGTTTATATACCTTATTCCAATGCTGAGCAAGGCCATTTAGTCTAATGCCAGGGACTTTAATCTAATAACCTCTTCAGGAGTAAGATGCCGGAAATGTCCCTTGGGCAAACCTTCCAAAGTGAGAGATCCCAATCCCGTCCTGGTCAGCTTAATAACCGGATTCCCCACCGCTGCGCACATTCTTTTAACCTGCCTTTTGCGCCCTTCATGAATGGCTATTTCCAGGATTGAATGGGCTGGATTTCTCTCTCTTAGCTTAACTGCGGCCGGTGCAGTAATCCCGTCTTCCAGTTCTATACCCTGGCAAAGCAAATTTATGGAGTTGTCGGAAACATAGCCTTTTACTTCAGTTTCGTATCTTTTTTCAATCTTATAACGGGGATGTATTATCAAATTGGTAAATTCCCCATCATTAGTAAGCAACAAAAGCCCTTCAGTATCATAATCCAAACGCCCAACCGGGTGTACTCGTATATGCAGGTCAGAAACCAGATCAACCACCGTTGGGCGTCCATGGGGATCATGGACTGTCGATAAATAGCCCGCTGGCTTATTGAGCATTATATATACGGAACCAGGCACAGAGACTAAGCAATCATCACAGCTAATTTGGTCTTGGCCAGGATTGATGAATGTAGCCACATCTTTAACGACTGATCCATTTAGCTTGATTCTCCCCGTTAAGATGAGTTCTTCCGCCCGGCGGCGAGAGGCTACTCCAGCTTGTGACAGGTATTTGGCCAGTCTCAAATTCACCATTCCTTTATGCACATCGTCCAATCAATATACCTTTTTTCTGCAAAAAGCACAATAATCCTGCAAAACCCGGTTCTTTCGTGGCACACTCTAAAGTATTTGCTATAATTGATCTATTATGAAAGGAAATGATGACATTGGATACCGATTTTGGTATAGAGCTTACCCCCGTAGGTATAGTCAGATCGCCTCTGAAACGACTTGATGAATATAACAAACTTGATCAGCCTGCCTGGATCGAGGTTTATCCTCCTTACCTGGAGGCATTGCAGAGCATAGAAGCCAATTCTCACCTATGGATCCTACAGTGGTTTCATAAATCAAACCGTAGAATCTTGAAAACTATACCTCGTCGATTTAGTGCTAACCTCCCTGAATTCGGTGTATTCGGCCTTAGATCGCCCGACCGGCCCAATCCAATTGCCTTGACATTAGTCCGGTTGGAGGCTGTCGAGGGTAACCTGTTGCGTTTGCAGGGTCTGGATGCAATCGACGGGACACCGGTACTGGATATTAAGTCGTACTACGAGCAGGACATCGTTTTTTCACCCAGGACACCGTATATCCGTGCCCAGGACCCAGATATGCGCCGTAACCATTTTCTGAAACAAGCAATCAGTCACCACCAGGAACAATGTCCAGATCTTTTTATGGCGGTTCGTATGGTTTTAGTAGCGGATGAATTTATGGGACACATAAATCGCCCCGATTTAATAGTATCTGTAGACGGCTCGCTTTGTCTGGGAGACACTCTGCAGGGCCTGAGCCGTGCCAGATTGGCAAATCCGGCCCGTTTCAAATTTAATGAGTCGGATACTCTGCCTTACTCGGTTTGGATAGATAAGCAATCTACCCTTAAAATTTCCGCTCGACGAACGGTGGACTCTTCCAGCTTCCTTAACCTAAGCGATCAGGAGATATTCCAAATCGAATTCGGCAAGAGCCTTTAAATGAACGAGATCCCTGGTTCACCGGTAAGATTCTGTTTCTACCAGACAAATAAATGCAAATTTACAAAAGGCGGTGAAATGATTTGGGCAGTAAACAGATTGATAAAGATAAAATAGAAAAGGCCTTCCGGCTCATCCTCGAAGCGTTGGGCGAAGATCCAAAACGGGAGGGGGTTATTGAGACCCCGCGACGAGTAGCCCGGATGTATGAGGAGATTTTCGCTGGTATAGACATAGATCCCCAACAGATCCTGGATGTATCGTTCAATGAATACCATGACGAATTGATCCTGGTTAAGGATATCCCCATATACTCCATGTGCGAGCATCATTTTTTGCCCTTTTATGGTTGGGCCCACGTTGCCTATATACCTAAAGGAGGCAAGGTGGTCGGGATCAGCAAGCTAGCCCGGGTGGTGGAAGCTTACGCCAGAAGGCCTCAGCTCCAGGAAAGACTGACCTCACAAATTGCTGATTGCATATTTAACACCTTGAAGCCAATGGGGGTTGGTGTAATAATACAGGCCGAACACATGTGCATGACTATGCGGGGAGTCAAAAAGCCCGGTTCCCAGACGATAACTTCAGCCGTACGGGGCATCTTTGAAACCCGACCCGAAACTAGGGCAGAACTATTATCCTTAATCCAAAAATAAACCGGCTATACCTTTAAAACTACTGAAAAGCCCTTCCTGCTGACCAATTAGACTAAGCAGAAAGGGCTTGTTTATTGATTCATTTTTCAATCTGATTAGAATAATCCCACAATCTCTCCGTCAGGCAATATATCAATATTTTCCGCAGCCGGGGTTTTCCCTAGACCAGGCATAGTCATAATATCGCCAGCAATAGCAACAATAAATCCAGCTCCGGCTGATAACCGGACCTCCCGGATGTTCACATTGAAGCCTTGAGGCCGGCCCACCGCACTCATATTATCAGACAATGAATATTGGGTCTTGGCAATACATATGGGAAGATCGCCATAACCCATCTCCTCGCAGCGAGCCAGCATGGTATCTGCAGCCTTACTATATGTCACTCCATCAGCTCCATATATCTTGCCGCAAATACTTTCAATTTTATCTTTGAGCGGTGCGGCCAGATCATACAGGTATCTGAAGCTTGAAGGCTTATCAGTTGCGGCAATAACCTTGCGGGCCAGTTCCTCGCCCCCCTGACCTCCCTCCCGCCATACCCGGGCTAGGGCTAGATCAGCGCCTAAACTGGCGCACCTATTTTTCACCAATTCAATCTCTTGAGGCTGATCACCCGGGAATTCGTTAAGTGCTACCACGACAGGAACCCCATATAAATTAAGATTCTCCAGATGTTTTTCCAGGTTGGCTGTTCCTTTTTCCAAAGCCGTCATGTCAACCTCATGCAATTTGTGTTTCGGAACTCCCCCATGGTTCTTCAAAGCCCGGATGGTAGCTACAATAACTACTGCATTGGGTTTCAGCCCTGCATAACGGCATTTAAGATCAAAGAACTTTTCAGCCCCCAGATCGGCGCCGAAACCAGCCTCAGTTATCATATACTCACCTAGCTTCAATCCCATTTGGGTAGCCATGATGCTGTTGCACCCATGGGCAATATTGGCAAAAGGTCCACCGTGTATAAAAGCCGGCGTGTTCTCCAGGGTTTGGACCAAGTTGGGTTTAATAGCATCCTTCATCAAAAGAGTCATAGATCCGGCTGCTTTGAGATCAGCAGCAGTAACCGGGGTTCCATCGTATTTATATGCTACAACCATCTTGGCCACTCTTTGTTTAAAATCCACCAGATCGGTAGCTAAACATAAAATAGCCATTACTTCTGAAGCCACGCTAATATCAAATCCCGATTCACGAGGGATACCGTCTGCTTTTCCTCCAAGTCCAAGTACTATATTACGCAAGGCTCTTTCATTTAGGTCCATTACCCTGCGGAGCACAACCTGACGGGGATCAATATTTAAGGGATTACCTTGATGCAGACTGTTGTCAAGCATTGCCGCTAACAAATTGTGGGCAGTGGTTACTGCATGGATATCTCCTGTAAAATGAAGATTTATATCTTCCATAGGGACAACCTGAGCGTATCCTCCCCCAGCAGCACCGCCTTTGATTCCAAAACTTGGCCCCAACGAAGGTTCACGCAAAGCAATGATGGCCTTTTTGCCCAGCTTATTTAATGCCATTCCCAACCCTACCGTATTTGTGGTCTTACCCTCACCAGCAGGAGTAGGATTAATTGCGGTTACCAGTACCAGCTTACCAGATGGCCTGTCCTTTAGGCGTTCCCAGGTCTGCAGCGAAACCTTGGCTTTATATTTGCCATACAGTTCGATATCGTCCTCAGATAATCCTAATGACCGAGCTATTTCTATTATCGGCTTCATTTGCGTACTCTGTGCAATTTCTATATCGCTCTTCAATTCAACACCCCATTTATTAATATAAGCAACCTTTGAAAATCTATCCTATGCCTCAATTTCCATAGGCTAATATTATACTATCCTTTTCTGGGGTGTCCAGCGTTGGCTTTAAGTAGTGCTTTTATGATTTTTCGTAACCCGACTATTTAAACAGCAGGTTGCAGATATAAATTGAAGCCAGTAAACCGGTAATATCAGCACTTAGTCCCGTAACAACAGCATAGCGAAACCTTTTAATTCCCACCGATCCAAAGTAAACCGTAAGCACAAAAAAGGTGGTGTCTGTGGTTCCCTGCATAACAGAGGCCATTCTTCCTATTAGTGAATCGGGTCCGTATACCCTCATTAACTCAGTTGCTAATCCTAAAGCGCCACTGCCTGACAGCGGCCTCATCATGGCCAGAGGCAGAACTTCAGGGGGCGCACCTATCGCTACCATAGCCGGCCGGATAGCTGCCACCAGGTAGTCCATAGCTCCAGAGGCCCGAAACACTGAGATAGCCACCAGCATTCCCACCAGGAAAGGGATAATTTTTATGGCAGTGGTAAAACCCTCCTCAGCACCTTCCACAAATGTTTCGTAAACTGGTACTTTCTTAAAGAATCCATAAACAGGAATAATCAGCAGTAAGAAAGGAATGGCCCAACGCGAAACCGTATTTAGAACAGTTTGTAACATCAGTTTCTCCCTCCCCAACGGCTATACCTGCGAAACCAATAGTCGAGTGAAACCGCTACCAAAGAGGCACAGCTGGTGGCAAATATGCAAGCCCCCACTATCTCAGTAGGATTCGCGGATGAATAAGCTAATCTGATTCCAATGATGGTGGCGGGGATAAAGGTAATACAAGATGTGTTCAGGGCCATGAATGTGCACATAGCCTGGGAAGCTTCCGGCCTATTTCCGTTCAGCCTCTGTAATTCCTGCATAGCCTTCATTCCAAAAGGAGTGGCAGCGTTACCCAGTCCCAACATGTTGGCACTTAAATTTAGAATGATCGCTCCCATGGCAGGATCGCGAGGCGGCACCGTTGGGAATAAATAGCGCAGTAAAGGTCTTAAAAGGCTGGCTAAAGCCTGTATTAGCCCAGCTTTTTCAGCAATTTTCATTATGCCCAGCCATAAGGCCATGATCCCTATTAAATCGAAACAAACCTTGACCGCATTTTTGGCCGCATCCAACGCAGCGGCGGTTACTAATTCTACCTGTCCGTTTAGGGCTGCAACTATGATCCCGGAAACTAATAGGAAAAGCCAAATTACATTTAACAAAGCAAAGCCCCTCCACCCTTGTCCTAAAACCGAACTCTTTTAGAAGGGTATGTTAAAGAGGAGGCAAATAGAACAGCCCGGCTATTGCCGGACTGCTAAGGTTTATCGTGGAATTTGGTTGTTATAAAATTTTTTATGCTGTAACTTACGGGCTACTGAAAACTATCGCTTTTACTGCGCTCTCTTCTCTCCATTATGCTTTCTATCTTATCAATAATCTGAGGAGCAACGTCAACAACTCTTTCTGCTAAGGGATTTCCCGCCACGGAAATCAAGCGAACGTCATTAGCTCTTACCACTAAAAATCCGATTGGCTTAACTGACACCCCAGCGCCGCTGCCCCCAGCAAAAGGCAGTTCTTCGGGATTACCAGAAGAATAGCTAGCCTCATATTCACCACCACCAGCTGCAAATCCGCAAGCCACCTGTGAAATGGGAATAATTACGCTGCCATCATTGGTTTCAACTGCATCACCAACTACAGTATTTACGTCTACCATTTCCTTGATACTCTGCATGGCGGTCTTCATTAAAGACTCAATAGGATGATTGGGCTGGGTTTGCTGCTCTAAATCCATCTATCCACCACCTGACTTTCAATACTATTACAAAGAGTTCAATGATTATAATGTGCACTAATCTCATTTTTAATATGCATCTAAAGTTGCTTGTGTATTCAGGATTGGCGAAATTGGGCTGAACATATGCTTTTAAATAATCTATTTTGCAATGAACACTAAGCCATCCCAACAGAGATCCTTTGATTCCCCATGTAATCCCGGACTTTATTGCTGCGTCACATGGATCTTGACCACCAATGACACTGAACCATTCCATTTTTTCGATCACGGTGAAACTGAGTAGAGTGAAAATTTGGCTGTTTTGAAGCAGAGAGCCAACTATTTTGGGCAGGAAAGTAGGTTTGGGTAGTGATGGGTCTTCTTGGCTTGCTTTTACCATTGAAGTATAGCGTTGCCTTTCTTGAAAAGCAAAGAACAAAATCATCTCGAACAAGTTTAAGTGCGGATCGGTACAATCGAAGGATCGATCCAGTTTATAGAATCGGGAACTTATTTTTAGGTCCACACCCTGAAAATCAGAATCATTGCGCACAATAACATTAACATCCGCTTTGATCCACAAAAATATGAATGATATGGGTATCACGAGAATAATTGCCCCGATTAACCAGATCACTTAACTTCTCCCGTTTTTCCATATCATTCCCACCCCGGGATAGCTTATGCGCTGTTATTGAGTCTGGGCTTCTTCAATAGCTTTCTCGATACAGGTGATAACTTTAAGCATCTCATCGTCCACTTCGATATTGGCTCGGCCCAGTCTGAAGGTGGGGCAATGCAGGTTGTAGTTCAATATATCCTTTTTGAGTTTTTCCAGCTGCTTCCTCTTTTCTAGATAGAATACCGATTTCTTTTTGCCAAATCTCTGGGTCATTAAGGAACTATGTTTTTCACTGGTAAATGTAATGCTGTACTTCTTAAATTCCTCAACTTCATGCCAAATCCTTTCAGTGGCAGTATCAATATCTTTGCCCAATTGGATCCAAAAAGGAGTGAAGTCGTTGTTCTTCAAAATCCGGTTTACCATCCGCAGTTCCGCGGGTTCAAAAGGATTCTCAGACAGGTCTAGTGGTTTACCTGCTCCAGCCAGGTTATCAAACTCACCCCGCTCGCGTGCCTTACGTATCTGTTCTTCTACCAATTCCTCTACGCTGCTCATATATTTGGCTAGTTTACGATTTTGCTGAGCTTTTATTTTAACTTGTTCTTCAATCGACTTTTCTGTCAATCCAGGTTCTCCTCCTCATTCTCTAACCTCGGTAATTCATCGAGAGTGGACAGGGAAAATACCTTCAGAAACTCATGGGTCGTACCATATAAGACTGGTTTTCCTGGCACCGCTTTCCGGCCTAGTTCCTTTATTAAACCCTTTTCGGTCAGTCCAGCTATGACACGATCTGTTTTGACTCCGCGAATCTGTTCAATCTCAGTCTTGCTTACCGGCTGCCGATAGGCAATTATGGCCAGGGTTTCTAAAGCTGCCGGTGATAACCGGCGGCTGGTGGGCTTGATCATATGGCTGATTACCCCCGCATGTTCTTGTTTGGTAGCCATTATATACCCGCCATCGAGGTTTAAAATTTGGATACCTCGGTCAGCTTGGTTGTAATCGTTCACCATCTCATGCATGATCTCATTAAGATCAGCATCCCCCAGCTGAAGGATTTCCATTAATTCTTGTTCACTCATTCTTTCACCGCTGGCAAATAGTAAAGCCTCAATTGAGGCTTTAATCTCAGCCCTCATTAACATTGTCGATCGCCACCCGAATAGTTAGTTTTATTGCCCCAAAGTGGGTTTCCTGTAATGCCTCGACCTTCTGTAATCGAATCAGTTCCAATAAAGCGAGGAAATAAACCAGTGTTTCCCTACGTGAGGTATTTGTACTGTATATATCTTCAAACGAGATCGAAATTCCGTTGGTCGGTAACCGGTTCATTATCGAATCCATTTTTTCAGCAATATCTGCACCCTGAGGTAAATCAAATTCAACTTCAGCCTGGTTTCTGTTTAAGATACCCTCCCAGGCACGCACTAATGCTTTGATGCTTGAAGATACTTCTGAATCCAAAGACTCGACTTCAAACTGTCCATAGCGAAAAAACACTTTCTGCCCTTCATTATAACGGTCAGCCAGATAGTCGCCTAATTGTTTGTACTGCTTGTATTCGAGGATCCTGTTAACCAGCTCTTCACGTGGATCTTCACCTTCACTGACACTTTCCTCATCGGAAATATAGGCTGGAAGCAGCATCCTGGATTTTAATTTTAGCAGATATGACGCCATAGACAAGAAATCACCTATGTTATCCAAATCGGAATAGCCGACTGAGTCAATATAAGCTACGTATTGATCAGTAATCCGGGCTACTGGGATGTCATAAATATCTATTTCTTCCCTTTCCAGTAGATATAACAATAGATCCAACGGTCCATAAAACTTATCCAGGTCAACCAGATAACTCATTCTCTTCTCCTATTGGCGATATACAAACATTAAATCGTTAAAAAGCATTGTTTCCGCTACAATGCCACCAAGGTATTAAGGACACCATACAAGCCTGATACTATCGGCCCCAGCAATTTGCCAACCAAATTTGTAGCTATCAGTAACAACAAAATTAAAGGTCCATAAGGTTCCAATGAATATAGCACTTTAGCCCCTGAATCGGGCAGCAAACCAGCCAGTATTTTTGAACCATCCAAAGGCGGTAAGGGTATTAAGTTAAATGCTGCTAAGATTAAATTTATATAAACCAAGGGTACCAGCAGCGGAGCTAAAACAGCCACCCAAGCGGTGTTTTGCAAGGGGATCAATACTTTTATGGCAACCATACTTATTAAGGCCAGAAAAAGGTTCATCGCTGGACCCGCTAATGACACCAGCATCATGCCTGTTTTCATGCTGATATTATGAAAGTTGCGTGGATTTACCTGGACAGGCTTAGCCCAGCCAAACTTGAAAAATATTAACATGATAAAACCCAGCCAATCGATATGAGGCAAGGGATTTAGGGTTAAACGTCCTTGCTGTGCCGGAGTTGAATCACCCAGGCTGTTCGCAACCCAACCATGAGCGAATTCGTGAAATGTTAAGCCAATTAATATGGCCGGTAACCATATTAAGGTATCAGTCAACCATTGCATCCGCAAATCTCCCCTCTGTAATCCACTGCTTGACAAGGTTTACCTCATCTTGACGGGTGGTGGCCATCCCGTCAAATTTACATTTATATAGCTCATCCAATATTATTTTGAAAAGCGGGCCTGGCTGTAAACCCATTGCTTTAAGGACATTGCCGTTAATCTCTACGTTGATCTTTTCTTTTAGGTCAAAATAATGTACAACTCTCTCCCAAACGTTCTCTGTTGTGATCAACAACAATAAATATATTATATTTTCTAATCCCAAATGAGCCAGGATAAAGTTTAACTGACTGGGTTTCAGATCCGGATTTTGGTTTATTGTTTGCAGCAATTCTGGAATCTGGGCTGATTCCAGAATAGTATGTTGAGCATGTTTTCCCAGTGGGAACCGATAAAGCACCTCGCTTACCTGGTCAGGTCTTAACTGCGAAAATATTACCACCAAATAAATCAGCCAGGGTTTTATCTCGTGACCATAATATTGGTCCTCCCACCAACCTACTACTGCCGGAACCCGTTTAAGGATCGCAGTTAAGTCTTCCAACCTGACCTCGGGTAGTATGTATTCCCACACCCCTGACTCCGTCATTCTTATTAATGCCGGAATGGGATCCTTTTCATTTAAGATTAAGATTAACTCCCGTATTATCCGCTTATATGATAACTTACCCAACATCCGTCTTTTGATAGCGTCACCTGCCAAGCGCAAGGTATCGGCTTCAATAGTAAATCGGTATCTTTGTTCGAAGCGGATGGCGCGGAGAATACGGGTAGGATCTTCGACAAAACTCAAATTATAAAGTATGCGGATCAAACCATTCTGAATATCCTTACGGCCGCCAAAATAATCAATCAAATCTCCAAACTTGCCCGGATTTAAACATATAGCCAGCGTGTTCATGGTAAAATCGCGGCGATACATATCCTCCTTTATAGATGATCTCTCAACTATCGGTAATGCGGCCGGGAATTCATAATATTCGGTCCTGGCTGTTGCTACATCTATTTTGGTGGACTCATCGATAATTACCGTAGCCGTAGCAAAACGATCATAGGTCCGCACCCTGCCTCCTAATTTACTGGATAGGTTTTTAGCGAGTACCCTGCCATCCCCCTCAACTACCAAATCGACATCGAAATTAGGGACATCTAAAAGCAAATCGCGCACAAATCCTCCGACGCAATACACGGTAAAGCCAAGCTCCTGGGCTGTCTGGCCTGCCACCTCGAGAATTCTATAAATATCAGCTGGCAGTTTGTCTTGCATTAGGATTCGGAAGTTCTCTACACTTGTTTCATTTTGGGAGTAGAGGATAGCATGATCCTCTGGGTAATCTTCTCCGTGCAGAATTCGCAGGATATCTGTTCGCGAAACTATGCCCACCAGACGTCCCCGATCTACTACCGGCAGCCGGCCCACGTCAAATTCTACCACCATCTTTTGGATTTCATTAACCGGGGTATCTGGTGATACCGTTATCACCTTGGATGTCATAAATCCCTTTACCGGCGCATGCCCCAAATCATGCAAAACAGCCTTATCCGCATCTCTTCGGGAGATAATACCTACTATTTTATCTCCGTCCACTACCGGCATGCCAGTATGGCCATAGCGGAGCAGTATTCGGCCAGCCTCTTCCATGGTACGATGTAGGTCGATAGTCTTAACCGGGGTCGACATAATATCTCTGGCTACAATCGGCGGATTTATTTTAGAGACAATATCCTTTAGTATCAAATCGGCCACTTCCCGGCAGCTTTTATTTCGGATTATTGCTGATGCTGCCCGTTCGTGCCCATTCCCTCCAAAGGATTGGAGTACTTCATTGACTTTTAGATTACTGGTTCCGCTTCTCCCGATAACATTTACCTTGCCCTGCATCAAAGCAATAATAAATACAACATCGCATTCCTCCATTTTATATACCCGGTGTGCAAGTAAGTCAAGGCCTGGAATGAAGACATTTCCTTCGTAAATCGAGATGATTATATCCATATTATCAATGCGATGATGCTCAGTATTCTCAATTAAGCTTTGCAATATTTTGCGCTGCTCCCCTGAAATAGGTGCTTCCATAAAGCTGGCCACAATTTTAAGATTGGCCCTCCTTTCCAACAGATAGGCTACTGCCCGTGCGTCCCGTGCATCTGTGCCGGGGAATAGCAAACTGCCAGTGTCTTCGTAAATGCCCATGGCCAGAATTGTCGCTTCGAACGGAGTAAGGGCAATACCTTGTTCGATAATCTTTTCTACCATTATAGTGGTTGTAGCCCCAATTAAATGGCGTTCATTAATACTCCCTACCAAATCGCCTTTCAGCGGCGGGTGGTGATCGTAGATATGAAATTCTATGGCATGGTTTTGGCTTAAAAATCGGAGCTGGGCCAATCTTTTGGGACTAGCGGTATCTACGATTATTACCCTAGATATCTCCCGCAAGTTTATCTCACGAGGTGTTCTTATGTTCAGAGTATCCTTATAAAGGGCCATAAACTGTTTAAGCTTGCCAGGTAAGGTACCTGACAGTACCATTATCGCACTGGGATATAATTTGCTCGCTCCTACCATACTCGCCAGCCCATCAAAGTCTAAGGCATTATGAGAAGTAATAATTTCCACGCTTGTCTCCTCAATAATAGTGTTTGAATTATACCACACCAATGTCTACAAAAAATTGCACCAGCAATTGGATTAATAAAGCCTGCAGAACCGTCGGCTGCCACAATCCGGTGATTTATACCAGGCCCAAAGATTTAGGTCTTTAACCCTCAAAAAATATTTAAGCTCGCCCTAAACAGGACGAGCCCCTGTGATGTTATTTAAAAAGTCTTTTGACTATCCAGCAAAATAGTCACTGGCCCCTCATTCTCTATATAAACCTGCATATCGGCACCAAATACTCCTGTCTGCACCTCCAGCCCTTTGCTGCGCAAGTATTCCATGCAAAAGTCAAACAAAGGTTCTGCTTTATGAGGCTCTTCGGCACCTGAGAAACTGGGTCTTCTGCCTTTTCTGGCGTCACCGTATAAGGTAAACTGACTGACCATGAGAATTTCGCCTCCAGCCTCCAACAAAGACCGATTCATTTTGCCTTCATCATCTTCAAATATACGCAGGTTTATCATTTTATCCATCAGATATAGTCCATCAGCTTGTTGATCGCCTTTTCCAATTCCCAATAGCACCATCAGGCCGGCTTTAATTCGCGCTACTTCCAGACCGCCGATCATTACGCGGCTCTCTTTACTTCTCTGCACGACTGCTCGCAAACCTTACACCCCTCTATTGATCAGGACTGCTGACGCCATTATTAACAGGCTTGGTGGTGGGCTTAACCAATTGTTGTCCTTTTAGTAAGTTGAGCTCCTGTTCATACTTTTGGTTTTCTTTGATTAGTTTGCGCATTTTCTGCCCGGTCTTGAATGCTCGGTAACTATCCAGGAAGAAAGTAATTAAAGCCCCGATGCATGCGGATACTATTACAACTACTGCCAGAGATAAGTCGGCGGTTTTCCATGATAAAAACTGTACCGAAACCTGGGTATTGTTTTGAAGGATAAAAACTAACATGGTAATGATAATTGCCAATGCAGCCAACAAATAGGCGTTCATTAAGATCCACTCCTTTCATCCTGACTGTTCTTTGGAAAAGTCATACATCTAGATTCTATCAAATTTCTAAATACTCGTGCATCCAATGTTTACACACATAGATGGGTTAATCCCCTGAACAACAAAAAGGGCTTCTGCTTAGAGAAGCCCTCAGACTGTCAAATAACCCCCGCCAAATCGGAAGAAATGGCGGGGGTTAAGTG
>CAZOZX010000027.1:0-22115 GCA_964584415.1 uncultured Syntrophomonas sp. | reverse complement strand
GAGACCATACATGCTTTGAAACATCTGAATGTAATGAAAGCCATCAACAGCACCCTTGAGAATCTCCAGGCGGCTATAGACGGTGAACATCACGAGTTTACCGAGATGTACCCGGAGTTTATTGCCGAAGCGGAGAAAGAAGGCAATCTACAGGCTAAAACATCCTTCCATTTGGCCAACGAAGTAGAAAAAGTCCATCATCAGTTATATGAAAAAGCTCTGGCAGCGGTTCAAAGCCAGAAGGACCTGGACACCGAGAAGTTTTTCCTGTGCCCGGTCTGCGGATATGTAGAAGAAAATGAAGCCCCGGGCCGCTGCCCTGTATGCGGAGCCCCCGGCGCCAGCTTCAAAGAATATTAATCAGGACTGATTCCCATAATTGTGCCACGTTATGTATAACCAACAAAGGGCCCGACTACAACCGGGCCCTTTATTCTCTCTATATCTATTGTACTTATAACTTAAATCCACTCATTATTGCTACCTTGCTAATCCTGCCTTTGGCAGCCGCTGCAATAATAGATACTCCCACCCAGGTAGGCTTCCTTCTTTATTACCCCGCCGCAAACCGGACAAGCGTGGCCAGCGGTGTTTTTACTGGCTCTGGTTTGATAGCCCCCTGGGTTTCCCCACAGGTCTTTCTCAGTATCCCGTCCGCCCTGGTCCGCCATCGCCGTCAACGTGTTTTTAACCGATGTAAACAGCCCATCCTTCTCGTCATCACTGAGAGAACTCACCTTGCGTTTTGGGTGTATTTGTGCGTTGTAAAGTATGTCCTGTAACACGCCATTACCCAATCCAGGAATGCGCTGTTGAGTAGCCAAAAAGGCTTTAAGGCTGATTTTTTGAACCGACGGTTCACCAATCAGCCGCTCAAAATAAGCACGGTTAAATCCAGGTGACAGAGGGGATATTTTTTCTCGGGCTGCCTGGTAGTATGGATTATCAAAATGTCCCCCGGGAAAACACCATAAACCACCATACATTTGCACCGAGGCGCTCAAGGAAGTATCGTCGGTAAAATCTAATAATAATTGGTGTTTGACTGGTCGCTTGGCTCCTTGCCGATGGAATCTCAGGCTGATGCCATCGCTGAATAGCAAGCGAACCTCTCCGGCCTGAATTTCCACCATTCCTCCCCATGGAACTGCCTGGTCGACTTTCTTCCCGGTCAGCAACCGGGCATAATCGTGAGGCTCTCCATTGAACCAGGCAAACTTGTGAGCGGTCTGTGCAACTATCACTCGGGCTACAATCTTGTTGGTCATGGTATCGTTAAATTGCCGGGCCAAGACAATGGCTTCCGGTATCTCCAACATATGAATCACTTCCAATCCCTCAAATAGCCGGGCAAGTCCTCAATATCCAATATTGCTTCAAATTCGTTTTCAGACCAGTACATCCTCAAAGGCAGGCTCGGTAAAACCAATTACTATCCGCTTACCGTTGGAAAGCACCGGTCTCCGCATTATCCTGGGTTCATTGTTAATTAGCTGTATGACTTCTTCATCGTTCATGATAGTTAGATCAGGCTGCAGCTTCTTGAATGCCTGACTTTTGGTATTGACCAGTTCCTTCAGAGTCATCTTCCCCAGCTTAGCCAATCCCTGCAGCTCATCACCGTTCAAGGGCGCTTTAATTAAATCCCGGTAACTATAATTGACGTTTTTTTGCTCCAGCCAGCCCCTGGCTTTCTGGCAGGTCTTTCAAGTGGTAACGCAGTAGAAAATCATGGCTTGGTTTTTCATAGCTATTCCGTCCTTTCTCGTGACTAAGTAGGGTCGTTACGGAAATATATCACCGTCTCCCATCATTATAATTGATAACCTATAGTTATATCTATATCATCACCAAAGGTCCGCCCAGACATAATAGCCTCATCATGTTTTGAACTCATACTATATCCTGACAATATTCCTGATTCAAACTATGGGATTTTAGTTTTGCTTAATTGTACCGGGTAACCTTTTATCATGTTTCTTCATAGTATAGAGTGCAGGCGCAGCTGCCTGCATGAACAGCCTTCCGGACCATCCCGGGGAGCTTTCATATAAATGCCGGGGGGCTCGCAAGCCTCCCGGCATTATTAGTTCAAACATACAACTATTATTTCTCGACATTTTGCCTGGATCAGGCAATCTGGATAAGTTGAACCGGCCTGTTCAGACCTGACAATATGTCTCAATTCATTATCGGCCGATCACCTGTTTATTCAGGCCTAACGACTGTTGCTTTTCTGATTACCGAGCTTATCATTTGGGAAAGGCGCCAGCCTAAAGCCCTTTAATATAATTAAGTTCTGATCCACACTGGGCACAATGCTGGTCCTTGATGCCCGTAATATTGACCTGATAAACATTTCTATGAATAAGTTCATGCCCGCACTTCACACAATAGGTATTGTTCACCTCACCGGCAATGTTGCCAACATAAACAAAGTCAAGGTATTCTTTGGCTATATCCTGCGCTCTCTGCAGGGTAACCTCAGGCGTTGCCGGTATGTCCAATAATTTATAGTCCGGATGATATTTGGAAAGATGTAAAACTGTTTGCCGGTCAAGTGAAGCCAACCAGCGGGCCAGCTCCCTTATCTCCTCATCCTGATCATTTTTACCCGGTATTATCAGGGTGGTAACCTCGACATGGGCTCGCCCGATCACCCTTTCCACTGTTTCTTTAACCGGCTGTAGCTTTCCTTTGCACATTTGAGGATAAAAACGGTCATTAAAACCTTTCACATCGATATTAAACGCATCGATGCAGGTAAGCAGCTCTTCCAGGGGTCCTTTTTCAATATATCCATTGGTCACCATGACTGTTTGCAGATTCAGTTGTTTAAGTTGTGGGGCCACCGCCATAATATATTCGAACCAAATGGACGGCTCATTGTATGTAAAAGCTAAACCAATTGATCCATCCCGGCAGGCTGAACGGGTAATCTCCGCCAATCTTCCCGGCTCCATATACGTAGTCGAGGGGGTACCGTGAGCAATCGAGTAATTCTGGCAAAAGCTGCAGCTCAGGTTACAGCCGTAACTGCCCGCTGATAGAATATTTGTAGCTGGGTAAAAATGAAACAAAGGTTTCTTCTCGATGGGATCCAGGGCCAGGGAAGATACTTCTCCGTAGTTATGAGTCCATAAGGTACCTCCCTGGTTGTTCCTCACCCGGCATATTCCTGCTTGTCCTTCCTTAAGCCGGCAATGATGAGGGCATAGCACACAGCGCACCATTCCTTCATCTTGTTTTTCCGAGTACAAGGCTGGAGTTTTCATAAATGCCCCCCCCTGAACTGACATAGTCTTAAAGATATCATTTATACCTTTTTACCTCGAAGCGCTGGATAGAGTATTTTTCCCCCGGAGATATACCGCCTTTTTGCAGGGCAATATTTAACTGCTGGTCAACCGTATCGACTCCTTCCAGGTCGGGCAGTAGTAAACCGCTTTTATTACCGCTGCGGACTATGACCCCGTAACGGTGAGGATCAAGATCTTCCTTCTGACAGGGCTCGGGAGTCGTCAAAATATCAACCGAGTAGACCAGGCTGGGCAGTTCCTGTTCCCTGACCGGGGAGAAGCGGGGATCGCGCAGGCCTGCAGCCAAGGCGTTATGTCTGATCTCGTCGGCTATGTTTTCATAAACCGGTAAAAATGTACCGATACATCCCCTTAGCTGACCATTCTTTTTTAAGGATACAAAAACCCCTGCCTGCCCGGTCAGCATTTCGTCCAAATCTCCTGGCAAGTCTGCTGCCTTACCATTTTGCAGATAGCTTTCCAAAGTCTGGCGGGCCAATTTTACCGGCGCGGACTCGTTTTGACGTATTGATTCGGCCATATGTTCCTGTTCCTGAGTCAGTTTCTCCCATATGCTGGCTGATGATTCCCCAGGAGTGATTCCCACCGTCAGATATCCCACCCCAAAGGGCCCTTCATAACTAAATACCGTGGTACTTAAACTCAGCCCATCCAAAACCCCCAACATTATTATGATAGAAGGATAACCGCATTGACCTGCGTTGTTAATCAGCTTCTCCGGCATATTGACGATACCTTCTGCATCACCTTGGGCAAGAAGATCCCTGACCATTAAATCAAACCGGCTGCCGTCAGGATGGAAATCATAAGGTCCCTCATCTTTCAAACGATGCGACATATCTCCTGAAGCCACCAAGGCAATTTTTCTGCCCAGCTGCCGGCCAGCATCCTGGATTAGTCTACCAAGGGCATATAGTTGCATATTGTCCAGCATACCAATGCTTATCGCAACAATGGGCTTGTCCCCCAAACCGGCTTTCTCCAGGTAATAAAGAGGTACCAATATACCATGATCGATAGAAGGATTTAAATTATAGCGGGATGAGGTGTTCTTGTCGATCCCAATCATGTTTATGCCATTCTTCTCCGCCAGGACGCCAATAGACCTGACCAGCTCGAGATCATTGTTATGAATGGTCTTTACATCGGGCCGGCCAAAACCAGCCATATTTCCGCTAAGCTTTGGTTCAGCCAGATAGGTAATACAATCTGAAAACACGTTACCGTGAGGAGTTAGGAAGAGAATCGTTTCCGGATCAGTTTGAACCAGTTCCCGAGCCATAGCTTGCATTCCCCGCATGGTGGGGCCGGCGTCATGGGCTCGTTCTCCCCCCACCTCCGGTATGATTATCGGGGGATGGGGCGACAGTGCCGCATAAGTAATCATAGGCTCCCTCCTTTGGTTAAACGATTTTCCCGGTTCTAATTCTATTATCCATCAAGAAAAGCTTGAGCGATACCACAAAATATGGCATAAGCGACCTTTTCCTGATAGTCTTCATTGCTTAGTAATTGCTCCTCACGGGGATTAGACAAAAAACCTACTTCTACAATCACCGCCGTCATATTGGTCTTATCTGTGACATAATAGCTGCCCGTTTTTGCCTTGCGGGTAGTATTCCCCAATTGGGCGGTTAATTCTGCCTGGATAGCTTCAGCAATTTTCTTGGCCTGTTCACTATTTCCGCTATAGAAAGTCTGGGCGCCAAACCAACGCGGGCTGACGTCAGCATTGGTGTGAATGCTGACATAGAGGTCGGCATGATTGTCTTGAGCTATGGCTACTCGGGCAGCTAGGTCCTTTCGTTTTCTTTCCAGGAGGCTGCCGGAAAAATTACCGGCCAGGTCCTCGTCTTCATCCCGGGTATTGATAACCAGTGCTCCGGACTGACTCAGATGGTAGGCCAATTTATTACTTATCGCCAGGGTGATATCCTTCTCTACATTCTTGGCGGGTCCTATGGCGCCAGGATCAAAACCTCCATGGCCAGCGTCGACAACAATAACGTGGTTAGTCAGGGAATAGGATAGTACTGGTCTATCTTGGGGCGCTGTTATACTAGCCCCCCAGATACAGAGCAATGGCAGAAATATCAGCGCCAGGACAATGCTGCTGGGTTTTCTTTTAAAGATAATGACCCTATTGAACAAAACAGTGCCTCCCCGGTCTTGATATTTCTTATATATGCCAGGGAGGCTGATAATATTTATGGGTCTGGTTCTAACCCACAGAACTTTGTTTTATATTAATCTTAATCGGACAACCAGCCAAACTTCATTGGGCCTATCTTATACATATCCAAATAAAAAAGCCTCTCCGTTGGAGAGGCCTGAATCACTAACGTTTTGAGTATTGCGGGGCTTTACGGGCTTTGTGCAGACCGTATTTCTTTCTCTCTGTCATACGCGGATCTCTGGTTAGGAATCCTGCCCGTTTAAGGGTTCCCCGCAGATCAGAATTGGCTTTTATCAGAGCCCGGGCGATACCTAAACGAACAGCCCCGGCCTGGCCAGTCACTCCACCGCCGCCAACCCGGCAAAATACGTCAAATCTGCCTGATTGTTCGGTTAACTCCATCGGCTGCAGAACTATCAGCCGGCTGGTCTTGTTAGGAAAGAAATTTTCAAAGCTCCTGTCGTTTATGGTTATGTTTCCGCTGCCGGGTACTAATCTCACCCTAGCTACAGCTTTTTTCCTTCTTCCGGTTCCCCAGTATTGTGCTTTCGTCGCCATGTTGCTCCTCCTAACCTCTCAATTCCCGGGCTTCAGGTTTCTGAGCCTGATGGGGGTGTTCGCTCCCGCGATATACCTTGAGCTTCTTAAACATAGCCGCTCCTAAACGGTTATGAGGAAGCATCCCTTTTATAGCAGCCTCGAGTATCTTCTCTGGTTTCTTTTGCAGCAAGGTGCCATAATCGATTTCCTTTAGTCCACCTGGATAACCGGTATGCCAGCGCATCTTTTTGTCAAGAAGCTTATTGCCGGTCAGGCGTATTTTGGAAGCGTTAATCACGATGACAAAGTCTCCAGTGTCAACGTGGGGGGTATAAATAGCCTTGTGTTTGCCTCTTAGAATGGAGGCTACTTCCGATGATAATCTTCCCAGCGTCTGGTCAGTTGCATCTATAACATACCATTTGCGGTCGATTTCAGCTGGTTTGGCCATGTATGATTTCACGTTTTTCCCTCCTGTATATCATTGCCTAGGGTCGTACTTTCGGTCCCCATCAGGCCTGATTGTCAACGGGGCAGGAGACAAACAGTCTTTTAGAGACTACCTATTAATTCTATATATGTTAAGGATGCTTTGTCAAGAAAGATGGCTTATTTTCGCAAAATTTCAGCCTCATTAAAAGGATAGCGTACCGATATTAAATATAATCCCTGCGGTGGAACCGTTGGACCCGCCTGGGTCCGATCTCGAGACTGTATAATTCCCGCCACTTTAGGAGCACTTACCTTGGCACGCCCTACCTGTAAAAGGGTCCCGGTTATGATCCGGACCATATTATACAAAAATCCATCCGCTTCAACATCCAGGCGCAGGATGGGCCCATGTTGGCTCAACTCGCACCTGGTTACGGTTCGTTCAAAGGTTTTCGAGGTGGATCCCCGGGCACAAAATGCCAAAAAGTTTTGCCTTCCTATTATATACGTACAGGCTTCATTCATAGCCTCTATATCGAGGGCTTCGGTTAGGCAGTAAGCATAGCGGCGATAAAACACCTCTCCCGCCTTTTGCCGATATATATAGTAAGCATACCTTTTGCTTAATGCCTGAAACTGGGGATGGAAATCGGGACTCGTCTCTATACTGTCCAGTACCCGGATATCTGCTGGTAAAAAGGTATTTAAAGCCGCGGTCCATCGATCTGCCGGAATAGTTGAATCAGTATTAAAAGCGATGACCTGCCCCCGGGCGTGGACACCTGCATCAGTTCTTCCTGATGAAGTAAGTACAACGATTTCCCCGGTTAGCCGTTGAATTTGCTGTTCAATTTCCGCCTGGATGGTATGAGCATTATTCTGCCTCTGGAATCCATGATAATTGCTGCCATCGTATTCAATTATCATCTTTATCCTGGTCATTTACTCCCCGCCCTGGACCCGATTTAATTAAATTTTACCCCTATCAAAAGATCAGGAGGATTACAAATCCTCCCAATTCCGCGCGCGCGTTCATTATGCCATTTTTGCGATATGTTAATCTACCAGCTCGATAATGGCCATGGGAGCGCCGTCTCCCTTGCGTACCCCGGTTTTAATTATTCTAGTATAACCACCATTGCGTTCTTTATAGCGCTCTGAATAGGTGGAGAATAATTTGTATACCACTGCGTCGCTGAATAAATAAGAATTAGCCTGGCGCCGGGAATGTAAATCACCCTTTTTAGCGAGGGTAATCATCTTCTCAGCGATACTGCTGATTTCTTTGGCTCTGGTCTCGGTGGTGGTTATTTTCTCATGTTCCAGCAATGAAGTCACTGAGTTTCTCAACAAAGCCCGGCGGTGATCACTTCTGAAACCTAATCTGCGGTAACCCAATTTAAAATCCTCCTTTCTTACTCTTCTGATTTCTTAAAGCTTAAATCCAGCTCTTTGAGCTTCTTTTCTATTTCTTCCAGTGATTTTTGCCCCAGGTTTCTGATTTTACTCATCTCTTCCCGGGTCTTTTCGATCAGGTCGCCCACGGTGTTAATACTAGCCCGCTTCAACCCGTTTGAAGCCCGTACTGAAAGTTCCAATTCCTCGATTGACATTTCCAGGACCTTGTCCTTTTTCTCCTCTTCCTTCTCGACCAGTATCTCTACCTCAGAATAAGTGTCGTCGATTTCGGTGAAGAGTTTTAAGTATTCGATCAGGATCTGGGATGACAGGCTCAAGGCTTCCTCTGGACGGATACTGCCGTTGGTCCATATCTCTAAGGTTAGACGATCATAGTCGGTCCTTTTTCCTACCCGGGTATCCTCAATCGTATAGTTAACTTTAGTGACTGGTGTATAAATGGAATCAATCGGGATCAATCCCACTATATCAGCGTTCTTTTGGGGCTGTTGGTCAGCACTCACATAACCCCGGCCCCGTTCCACGCTCATTTCAATCTCTAATTTGGCGTCATTATCCAAGGTGGCTATATGCAAATCCGGATTCAGAATTTCGACCTCGGCATCCGGAATAATGTCGCCGGCAGTTATTGTCTTAGGCCCTTTTTGTTCTATTCGTATCAGTTTACGCTCATTCCCATCGTAGCGTAAAACCATTTGTTTTATGTTAAGTATCATTTCCGTGGTATCTTCGAGTACGCCGGGGATGGTTGAAAATTCGTGCAATACCCCGTCGATTTTAATTGAAGTGACCGCGGCTCCCGGCAAAGATGACAGCAGTACACGCCGGAGGGAGTTCCCCAGTGTGGTCCCATAACCTCTTTCCAAGGGCTCAATAATAAATTTCCCGTAGTTTGTTTCGGGATCCTTCTCAATACATTCAATACGCGGTTTTTCCATCTCGAGCATAATTATTTCCCCTCCTTCTTTATTAGAGGTTTATTGGAGTTAGATATCTTATCTGGAATACAGTTCGATAATCAACTGTTCGTTGACTGCTGTATCCACTTTGTCTCTGGTCGGGAAGGCTAACACTCTACCCGTTAGATTGTCTATATCAACTTCCAACCACTCAGGGGGGGTCTTATAGGCACCAGCTGCTTTTAATTCCATAAATTTTGGGGAATCGGCACTTCCAGGCCGGACCTGGATAGTATCACCTAACGCCACCAGCATTGAGGGTATATTGGCTTTCCGGCCATTGATAACGAAATGGTTATGGGTAACCAACTGGCGGGCTTCCTTGCGCGAAGAGGCCATCCCCAGGCGATAGACCACATTATCAAGGCGTCTCTCCAGCAGGATTAGCAGGTTTTCTCCGGCAATACCTTTCTGGCTTTCAGCTTTGTGGAAATAATTACGGAACTGTTTTTCCAAAACCCCGTAAATTCTCTTCGTTTTTTGTTTTTCTCTCAATTGGATGCCGTATTCACTGCTCTTCTGGCGGCGTTTTTGTCCATGCTGGCCAGGTACAAAAGCCCTCTTCTGTACAGCGCACTTCTCCGAGTAACACCGGTCCCCTTTTAGGAACAGCTTTTCCCCTTCACGCCGGCATTGGCGACAGACTGCATCAGTATATCTTGCCACTAAACCTTTACCTCCTTAAACTCTTCTTCTTTTGGGCGGTCTACATCCATTGTGAGGGATAGGGGTGACGTCTTTTATAACACTGACTTCCAGCCCCGCCGCTTGCAAAGATCTTATCGCTGCTTCTCTACCGGCACCCGGTCCCTTTACATAGCACTCCACTTCCCGGAGTCCATGTTCCATGGCAGCCCGGGCAGCATTTTCGGCAGCCTGCTGGGCAGCATAAGGAGTGCTCTTACGGGATCCTTTGAATCCAACTGTTCCAGCACTGGCCCAGGATATAGCATTACCATTTTTATCAGTTATCGAAATGATAGTATTGTTAAAAGTTGATTTAATATGAGCGATTCCCTCAGCTATATTCTTCTTTTCCCGTCTCTTTACCCTGACGGTTGCAGTTCTTCGTGCCACTCAATTATCCTCCTTTTTTGGCTATTTCTTCTTGCCGCCAGCGGTACGCTTGGGTCCCTTGCGGGTACGGGCATTAGTCTTGGTATTCTGTCCCCTTACCGGTAACCCACGGCGATGACGCAAGCCTCTATAACAGCCTAAATCCATCAGTCGCTTGATGTTCATGCTGACATCCCTGCGCAGATCACCTTCGACCACGTAGTTTTTGTCTATAATTGCTCTTATTTTGGCAACTTCTTCCTCGGTTAAATCTTTCACCCTGGTGTTTGGATTTATACCTGCGGCTGCCAAAATCTTCTGCGATGAAGCTTTCCCAATGCCTAATATATAGGTAAGGGATATTTCCACTCTTTTATCGCGGGGTAAATCAACACCTGCTATTCTTGCCAAACCTCTTCACATCCTTCTGGATTAATTATTTATTGTCGAACTTGTTGTTAACCTTGTACCTGCTTATGCTTGGGATTCTCACAAATAATAGTTACTTTGCCTTTGCGCTTAATGATTTTACATTTATCACAGATTTTCTTGACTGATGCTCTAACCTTCAACCTATTTACCTCCTTTATGGCAAGCTTGCAATCAAATCCTATTTGAACCGATATATTATCCGACCCCGGCTTAAGTCATAGGGAGAAAGTTCCACCATAACTCGGTCACCGGGCAATATCCTGATAAAGTTCATTCTCATTTTCCCTGAGATATGGGCAAGGACCTTATGGCCGTTTTCCATTTCTACCGTAAACATGGCGTTAGGTAATGGTTCCAATACTTTTCCTTCTACCTCGATCACGTCATCTTTAGCCATCTTCTTGACCTCCTTCCCCTCGGTTTAAGCCTTTATCAATCAATTGTCTTAGGTTCTTCTTGATAACATGATTGGGAGGCTTTTCGCCTTTCCTTAAATAATCCAGGACATCATCGGCTCTCATGGATGTTATTTGTAGATGGCGAATATTCTTCTTCTTTGGATTCTCTATTTTACGTATCTCTCCATCACATATGAAGAGAAAACGTTCGTTGATGACACCGGTTACTACAAATGCCTTGCCCATGTCCCGGCCTGATTTTGATAAAACCACTTTACCCAGGGTGTCCGAAGTTATAAGCCTTCACCTCCACTATGCTAAGGTGAGAATTTCCGGACCCTGGTCGCCGACAACAATGGTATGCTCAAAATGAGCAGAATATTTGCCGTCTATTGTAACCACCGTCCAATCATCCATTTTCGTTACGACGCTATAGGAGCCCATGTTGACCATTGGTTCAATGGCTAGGGTCATGCCGGTCTGTAAAACTGGTCCCCGCTCGGCTTTGCCGTAATTGGGTATGGGTGGATCTTCATGCATATTGCGTCCTATCCCGTGTCCTACAAAATCTCTTACAACTGAAAAACCGTTCTGTTCAACGTGAGTTTGTATAGCGTGGGACACCACCCCCAGCCTTTGGCCGGCCCTGGCTTGTTCTATTCCTTTTAACAGGGCTTCTTCGGTAACCCGCATCAGCTGGTTTACCTCAGATTTAACCTGGCCAACCGGCACTGTAATGGCTGCATCGCCTGCAAAACCGTCTAACATTACCCCAAAATCTATACTGATTATATCCCCTTCTTTAAGCTTTCTCCGACCGGGTATACCATGTACCACTTCCTCATTAACTGATGTGCATATAGCCCCTGGAAAGGGTCTAGTTCCCCGCGGATGAGGATAGTTCTTGAATAATGCTATCGCATTTCTCTTCTTGGTCTCTTCTTCTGCTAGCCGGTTTAACTGTCCCGTGGTCATCCCGGGACTAATTGCTTCCCGGAGGATTTGGAGTACCTGAGCCACTACCTGCCCGGATTTCCTCATCTTTTTGACTTCACCGGGAGTCTTAACATAGATCATCCAAGTTTCTCCAGTATGGCTTTAATGTCCTTAAATACTTCCTGCGGGTCACGCTGTCCATCCAGAGTAACCAGGTTACCTTGCTTAGCGTAGTACTGCAAAAGGGGTTGAGTTTGATCCATATAAACTTTGATACGGTTTTTAACTGTCTCCTCTTTGTCGTCACTACGTTGCACCAATTCACCACCGCATTTGTCGCACTGACCGGCTACTGCACTTGGATTGAACTTGGTATTATACACGGTTTTGCAGGAACTGCAGAATAACCGATTGACCATTCTTGCCATCAACACATCTTCAGGCACCGAGATGTCCAGGGCGATGTCAACCTTCTTGCCGTTTTTAGACAGAACATTATCCAAAGCCTCGGCTTGAACTGTAGTTCGGGGAAATCCGTCAAGCAGAAATCCAGACTGGCAATCAGATGCATCCAACCTGTCTTCTACTATCCCGATCGTAACCGCATCAGGAACCAATTGCCCAGCATCCATGTATTTCTTGGCTTCCAGCCCCATCGGTGTACCATTCTGGACCGCTTCCCTGAACATATCGCCAGTAGAAATATGGGGAATTGGATAAGCATTTTTAATAAATTCGGCTTGGGTTCCCTTACCTGCTCCAGGAGGGCCCATCAGAATAATATTCATGAGATCATCTCCTATTTAACAAAGCCTTCGTAGCTTCTCAACAATAAATGTGATTCAACCTGCTTCATAGTATCAAGGGCAACACCAACTAAAATCAATAGGGCCGTGCCCCCAAACCAGAGACTCTGAATTCCGGTAAGGGCAATTACTATGTTCGGCAGTACTGCGATCAGAGCTAGGAATATACCACCGGCCATAGTCAGACGGGACAGCACCTTATCAATGTATTCTGCAGTAGGCCGCCCAGGCCTGATCCCCGGGACAAAACCACCATTCTTCTTGATATTGTCGGCTACATCCAAAGGATTAAAAATTATAGACACATAAAAATAAGTAAAGAATATAATCAGCAACGCGTAAAAAATATTGTAAGCCAGGCCGGTCGAACTGAAATAGGTATTTACAAACACATTAAAAGGCGATGTCTGGCTCATCCATGATCCGATAGTAGCTGGGAACATACACAGTGACATAGCAAATATAATCGGGATAACTCCTGCACTGTTGACTTTCAGCGGCATGTATGTGCTTTGTCCTCCATATAGTCTACGTCCCACTACGCGCTTGGCGTATTGGATGGGCAGCCTTCTGGTTCCTTCGTTCATAGCTACTACAGCGGAAATAACCACCAGCACAACTGCAATAAGCAGCAGCACCTGGAAATAACCTGCCATTCCGCTGGATACTTCTTGACCTACCCCGCTGATTTGAGAAGGGATACGAGCAGCAATACCACAGAAGATTATTAGTGATATTCCATTGCCTATCCCACGTTCGGTAATCATTTCCCCTATCCACATTAACATAGCCGTGCCCGCAGTAAGAGAAATAGTGATAACCGCATAGGAAACGAAACCGGGATCATTAATAGCTCCTGACTTACCAAGGGCTACCGACATTCCTATTGCTTGTATCAAAGCCAGTACCACAGTTCCATAACGTGTATACTGGGCGATTTTCTTTTTTCCTTCCTGCCCCTCTTTGTTAAGTTCCTCAAGGTGTGGAACCACTACAGTGAGCAACTGCATAATAATTGATGCGTTAATATACGGGGTTATGCTCATAGCGAATACGCTAAAACGTTTAAATGCTCCCCCGGATATTATATCAAAGAAGCCAAATAACTGACCTTGCAGCAGTTGAGCTATGGCATCAGGATTAATACCAGGAATCGGTATATGGGCACCGACACGAAACACCAATAACATTAATAAGGTAAAGAGCAGTTTGGTTCTTAAATCACCAATTTTCAGAGCTTGCTGAAATGAATTAAGCATTAAACCACCTCGAATTTGCCGCCTTGAGCCGTAATCTTATCCTCGGCTTGCCGGCTGCACTTCTGCACTTGAACAGTGAGTCTCTTTTGCAAGTCGCCGTCTCCTAACAACTTAACCCCAGCATAAATTTTATTGACCAGACCAGCGTCACGCAGCATATCAACTGTGACTACGCTGCCGTCTTCAAAACAATTGAGATCCTTGACATTAACTATGGCATATTCCTTTTTGAAAATATTATTGAATCCCCTCTTGGGCAAACGTCTTTGTAAAGGCATCTGTCCACCTTCGAATCCAGGTCTGATGCCTCCGCCGGAACGAGCTTTCTGGCCTTTATGTCCACGGGTGGAAGTCTTACCATGACCTGAGCCAATGCCCCGGCCCACCCTTTTAATCCGCTTGTTTGCCCCGGGTGGAGATTGTAGTTCCTGAAGTTTCACTCTAAAACCTCCCTATGCTTGATCTAACTCTTCGACAAGAACCATATGTTTGACTTTATCAATCTGTCCTCTAATCTGAGGACTATCTTCTTTGACAACTGAATGATTCAGTTTCTTTAACCCCAGACTCTTAATGGTCAGCCGCTGGGTTTGGGGATAACCAATAAAGCTTTTGGTCCAGGTTATTTTTAACTGCTTCGCCAAGTGGTTTACCTCCCTAGTTCAATATCTCTTCTATGGTCTTTCCCCTTAGCTGCGCTACATGGTCTGCCTTTTTAAGACTCTTCAAACCTTCCATAGTAGCCCGAACTACGTTATTGGCATTGGATGTTCCGATACACTTGGTTAATATATCTTTTAGTCCCGCTGCTTCCAAGACGGCTCTAACCGGACCACCTGCTATAACCCCGGTACCTGCTGCTGCGGGTTTTAATAACACTTGCCCGGCACCAAATCGACCAATAATCTGATGGGGTATTGTTCTACCGTCGATTAAGGGAATATCAATCATGTTTCTCTTCGCACTTTCAACACCCTTGCGTATTGCTTCGGGTACTTCCGCTGCTTTACCTTTGCCTGCACCAACTCGGCCTTCACCGTCACCTACTACAACCAAAGCGCTGAAGCTAAACCTGCGTCCACCTTTTACAACCTTGGCAACCCGGTTAATATTGACCACTGTCTCGATAAACTCCGGTGCTGCCTGTTCCTTTTCTATCATCATTTCCCTCCTATCCATCAGTAATTAAAAGACGAGACCATTTTCACGGGCGGCATCTGCCAGGGCAGATACACAACCATGATATTTACGTCCATTCCGATCAAATACCACTGTAGTTATGCCCTTATCTTTGGCCTTCTGAGCTATGCTTCCCCCGACTCGCTTGGCTGCTTCAATATTACTGCCATTACCTAAGTCGGCTAAATCCTTGTCTAGGGTTGATGCTGAAGCCAGGGTAACACCTTGTACGTCGTCAATCAGCTGAGCATAAATATGATTAAGGCTGCGGTAAATACACAGTCTGGGTGTTTCTGCTGTTCCCGACAACTTAATACGCATTCTTTTATGTCTATCCTGCCTAAGTTCTTTCCTGCTGGTTTTCTTGATCAACGCAGTCACTCCCTTCCTATTTATTTAGCGCCTGATTTACCGGCTTTGCGCCTCACGACCTCGTTCTCATAGCGCATGCCTTTACCTTTATAGGGTTCCGGTTTCCTGATGGCCCGGATGTCAGCAGCAGTGTTGCCCACCAGTTGTTTGTCGATACCTTTTACTGTAATCTTGGTTACTGCCGGCACCTCGAATTCAATGCCCTGTGGGGGATCGATTTCTACCGGATGTGAAAAACCAATATTCAACACTAACTTACTGCCCTGTATTTGAGCCCTATATCCAACTCCGACCATTTCCAATTTCTTTTCAAACCCGGAAGTAACACCCGTGACCATATTGGCCACCAATGCCCGGGCAAGGCCGTGCATAGCGCGGTGTCTCTTAACATCACTAGGTCTTGTAACTAAAAGCTCATTTTCTTGCTTCTCAATCGTTATATCCTCAGGAATAGACTGGGACAGAACTCCCTTAGGCCCTTTGACCGTGATGACACCGTTTTCTATTTTAACTTCTACGCCCGCGGGTAGACTGATAGGTTTTCTACCTATTCTGGACACAGTTCACTCCTCCTTACAGCTACCATATATAACATATGACTTCTCCACCCAGACCTGCCTTGCGAGCGTTTTTGTCAGTCATTACTCCTTTTGAAGTAGAAACGACTGCAGTTCCCAGCCCAGCCAGAACCTTGGGTACCTCATCCTTTTTCACGTATACCTTCAGGCCCGGTTTACTGATTCTCTTTATGCCAGTAATAACTCTTTCCTTGTTCGGACCATATTTCAAATATATCCTGATTATCCCTTGTTTGCCGTCCGCGATGAACTCAAAGTCCTTAATGTAGCCTTCATCCTTAAGGATTCCAGCCAGAGCCAGTTTCATCTTGGAACTCGGTATCTCAACCGTTTGATGCATGACCATGTTACCGTTTCTAATCCTGGTCAGAAAATCGGCTACGGGATCAGTAACAACCATGTCCTTAAACCTCCTTTTTACAAGTTACCAACTTGCCTTGGTAACCCCTGGTATTTCGCCCTTGTGAGCCATTTCTCTGAAGCAAACCCTGCACATTCCAAATTTCCGCATATAAGCTCTGGGCCTACCGCAAATCTTACAGCGGTTGTATTCCTGGACCCCATATTTCTGTGGGCGCTTTTGTTTTGCAATTAATGACTTCTTGGCCAATTTTTGAACACCCCCTCTTATCTGAATGGCATTCCCATGCTCTTAAGTAGTTCCCTCGCTTCTTCATCGGTTTTGGCGGTGGTTACAATAACTACCTCCAATCCTCTGATCTTATCTATCTTGTCATATTCAATTTCAGGAAAGATTGTCTGTTCTTTGATGCCCAGTGAATAGTTACCGCGGCCATCAAAAGCCTGCGGTGAAACTCCTCTAAAATCACGCACACGAGGCAAGACAATATTTATTAACCGATATAAGAAATCATACATACGTTCACCCCGCAGGGTTACCTTGCAGCCGATCGGCATTCCCTCGCGCAATTTGAATCCAGCGATGGATTTCTTTGCTTTGGTAATGATAGGTTTTTGCCCGGTGATGGCCATAAGGTCATTTACAGCGCCATCCATTGCTTTTGGATTTTGGATGGCTTCCCCAACCCCTACGTTTATGATAATTTTTTCTATCTTGGGTACCTGCATTATGTTCTTGTAAGCGAATTTCTCCATCAACTTAGGAGTAATTTCCTGCTTATACTGTTCCAACAACTTGGCCATTCTACAGTTGGCCTCCCTTCCTGGAGTTTTAATCTAACACCTCACCGCACCGCTTACAAACCCTGGCCTTTTCGCCATTGTCGAGAAGCTTGCTGGCTCCCCGGGTAGGTTTGTTGCACTTGGTGCATAGCAGCATTACGTTAGAAGCACTAAGAGGCGTCTCTATCTGCAGAATGCCTCCCTGCGGTAGACTCCTGGAAGGTTTTTGGTGCTTCTTGGCCTTATTAACGCCCTCTACCACTACCCGGTTGTCTGCCGGTATGACTTTCAACACCTTGCCTTTTTTTCCGGAGTCCTTACCAGATATTACTGTAACCGTATCACCTTTTTTAACGTTCATCTTTCACACCTCCACCGACTAAAGGACTTCCGGAGCCAGAGAGACTATCTTCATGAAATTTCTGTCCCTCAGTTCTCTAGCCACAGGGCCAAATATACGTGTCCCTTTGGGATTATTGTTATCGTCGATAATAACTGCCGCATTTTCCGAAAAAGCTATATGGGAACCATCCGGCCGTCTGATTTCCTTCTTGGTTCTTACAACTACGGCCTTGACCACGTCTCCCTTTTTAACTACGCCACCTGGGGTAGCCTCCTTGACACTGGCGACAATGACGTCTCCAACCGTGGCATATCTTCTGGTCGATCCGCCCAGAACCTTGATACATAAAACTTTCTTAGCCCCGGTGTTGTCACCGACTTGTAAAACAGTTTCCTGCTGAATCACGGAATGAACCTCCCTTCAATTACCCTGACTATTCCAGAGTCTTGGCTTTTTGTACTATTTCTGTCAGCTTCCATCTTTTATCCTTGCTTAAGGGGCGGGTCTCCATGATCTTGACCACATCACCAATTTTGGCTTCGTTGCTTTCGTCATGTGCTTTATATTTTTTATTGGTTTTAACCGTTTTTTTGTAGAGAGGATGCTGTTTAACGGTTTCCACACTGACAGTAATGGTTTTATCCATCTTGTCACTGGTGACCGTTCCTGTCATACTTTTGCGGTTGCTTTGGTTCTCAGCCACCGTTTAGACCTCCTTTTTATCAGTTACTTAACTCTGGAAATTTCCCGTTGTCTCAGAATCGTTTTACACCGTGCTATATTCTTACGGACATCTCTTATTCTCATGGGATTATCCAGCTGCCCGGTAGCTATTTGAAACCTAAGGTTGAACAACTCTTCTTTATAATCCGAGACTTTTCTCACTAATTCCTCATCGGTTAGCTCTCTCATATTATCAACTTTCACTAACCTCACCACCCATTTCCTCCCTTTTTACAAAGCTGCACTTAATTGGGAGTTTATTTGCAGCCAGGCGCATGGCTTCCCGGGCCACTTCCTCAGGTACTCCGGAGAGTTCAAACATAACCCGGCCTGGTTTTACAACCGCAACCCAATGCTCGGGAGAACCCTTCCCTTTACCCATACGAGTTTCGGCTGGTTTGGCAGTAATGGGCCGGTCCGGGAATATCTTGATCCATAGCTGTCCGCCTCTTTTAACGTGACGATTGATTGCGATACGAGCGGCTTCAATCTGGCGGTTAGTGATCCACGCGGGTTCCAGAGCTTGTAAACCATATTCACCATAGGTCACAGTATTACCCTTATGGGCTTTACCTTTTAAACTGGGGCGGTGTTGTTTTCTATACTTAGTTCTTTTTGGGGTAAGCATTATTGCTCTGCCTCCTCCACTGCTTTCTGCTTAGGTCTTTGCTTTGCTTCCGGTGCTACTTCGCCCCGGTTTATCCATACCTTAATGCCAATCTTCCCATAGGTAGTATTGGCTTCGGCAAAACCATAATCAATATCGGCTCTTAAGGTATGCAGCGGCACCTTGCCTTCGGCATACCATTCGGTTCTCGCAATTTCAGCTCCGCCTAACCGTCCGGAGATGGCTATCTTGATTCCCAAGCCACCAACCCGCATGGTTCTCTGCACGGTTTGTTTCATGGCCCGCCGGAAGGATATACGTTTTTCCAGTTGCTGAGCAACATTCTCGGCTACTATCTGGGCGTCCAGTTCAGGCCTTTTGATTTCTTGAATATTAACATTAACGTTCTTACCAGTTAACAGGCTTAACTGGACTTTAAGATTTTCTACCTCGGTTCCACCCCGTCCGATAACGATACCCGGTTTGGCAGTATGAATAGTCACTCTAACCCGGTTACCGGTCCTCTGGATCTCTACCTTGGAAATGCCGGCAGTATAAAAACGCTCTTTGACCATTTTCCTGACCTTGACATCTTCATGTAATAGATCTGAATATTCTTTATCGGCATACCAGTTGGAATCCCAACTTCTTATAACGCCTAATCTGAATCCTTTTGGATGAACCTTTTGACCCACTATCTAACCTCCCTTTCCTTAAGAACTACCGTTATATGGCTGGTTCTGTGCCGTTTAACATCTGCTCTTCCGTAAGCCCGAGGCTGCATTCGCTTCAGGGTCGGCCCCTCATCTATCAATATCTCGGATATATAAAGGGCATCGGAGTCCATGTCGAAATTATGTTCGGCATTGGCTACCGCAGACTTAACGACCTTGTTGATCAAGGGTGCTGATTTTTTGTTAGTGTATTTTAATATACCAAGTGCCTCCTTGATAGCCTTACCTCTGACTAAGTCTGCTACTTGACGGGCCTTTAAGGGAGATACACGTATATAGCGAGCAACTGCTCTTGATTCCATTTATATCTCTCCTCCTTCCTACCTCGATCTGCTGGACTTTTCAGACTTACCGGCATGACTGCGGAAAGTCCGGGTTGGAGCGAATTCTCCTAATTTTAGCCCCACCATATCTTCTGTGATATAGACGGGAATGTGTCTGCGCCCATCGTGAACAGCTATTGTATGACCCAGCATCTGGGGCATAATGGTCGAACGGCGGGACCAGGTTTTGATCACTTTGTTCTGGCCGGTTTCGTTCATATCTTCAATTCTCTTTAAAAGCTTCTCTTCACAATAAGGCCCTTTTTTTAATGACCTGCCCATTGAAAGACCTCCTTAGCTTTATGCACAAATTATCAGTTTATTTAGTTCTTTTTCTTACTATCATCTTGTCGGAAGGTTTCTTCTTACGGGTCCGGCCACCGATAGCAATCTTGCCCCACGGCGAAACGGGATATTGGCGTCCAATCGGGGCCCGGCCTTCACCGCCACCATGCGGGTGATCGACCGGATTCATTACCGATCCTCTAACCGTAGGCCTGATCCCCATCCAGCGAGATCTGCCCGCCTTGCCTATCTTTTGGTTCTCATATTCCAGGTTACTTACCTGACCTAACGTGGCCCGGCAGTTGATATGCACCAGTCTGACCTCACCCGAAGGAAGGCGAACGTGCGCATAGGCACCTTCTTTGGCCATCAACTGGGCTACCGTTCCAGCTGATCTTACCATCTGCCCGCCTTTACCGGGTCGCAGCTCTATGTTATGGATAAGAGATCCAACTGGTATATCCTTGAGAGCCAGGGTATTACCAGTCTTAATATCTGCCTTCGTACCTGAAATAACCTTATCTCCAACTTTTAAATTATTGGGGGCCAGTATATAAGCCTTAGCACCATCTGCATAGTGCAGTAATGCAATATTGGCGGAACGGTTGGGATCATATTCAATGGCCGCAACCACCGCTGGAACATCGTCCTTTATTCGCTTGAAGTCAACTATCCGATATAGGCGTTTGTGTCCGCCGCCCCGGTGTCTTACTGTCAAACGCCCCTGGGCATTTCTGCCACCCTTGCTTTTAAGGGAAACGGTAAGGCTTTTTTCCGGTTCGGTCTTGGTGATCTCTTCAAAGCTCATCATGGTCATATGTCTTCTACTTGGGGTTGTAGGCCTAAATTTCTTTATGCCCATTTACTTGCTCACTCCTTACAACACACCGAATACGGTTTTTTACATACCTTCGAACAGTTTGATTTTCTGACCGGGTTTGAGAACAACGATAGCTTTCTTGCGGTCAGAGGTACGTCCTTCGAACTTACCCATTCGTTTGGGCTTGCCTTTTACTACCATAGTACTTACTTTGTCGACCTTAACCTTGAATATGTTTTCAATCGCATTCTTGATTTCAGTTTTGTTCGACTTTTTATCTACGATAAAGGTGTATTTGTTATCAGCCAGCAGGTTCATCGATTTTTCAGTCACTACTGGTTTGATAATGATATCTCGGTAATCTCTCATCTTAAGCAAATACCTCCTCTACTCTGGCAACTGCGTCCTTGGTCATGAGCAGAGTATCATATTTAAGGATGTCAAAAACATTGATGAAGTCCGCTTTGAGTGATTTTACGCCGGGAATATTGCGCGCCGACTTATAGATATTGACATCCCCGTCAGCCGTAACCACCAAAGTTTTTTCAGCTGCATTCAACAGACTGAGGGTTTCCACCATAAGTTTTGTCTTAGGCTCCTCGAATGAAAGCAGATCGACCACAATAATATTGCTGTCCTGAACTTTACTCGAAAGCGCCGATTTCATCGCTAGGCGTCTAACCTTGCGGGGGAGCCTGAAAGAATAATCTCTAGGCTTGGGCCCGAACACAATTCCGCCGCCTCTCCATATCGGATTACGCGTGCTGCCTACCCGAGCCCGACCGGTCCCTTTTTGTTTCCAAGGTTTTTTGCCTCCACCTCTGACTTCGGCTCTGGTCTTGGTAGAAGCAGTACCTTGCCTTTTATTGGCCAGCTGCATCTTCACAAATTGCTGCATCACCGCTTCGTTGGGCTTTATGCCAAAGACCTTATCATTTAAGTCTATCTCCCCGACCTGGGCGCCGCGCATATCATATACTGCAACTTTAGGCATCTTAATTACCTCCTTCGTTCGACTCTGATTATGCCTTAATTGAATTCTTAATAAGCACCATACCTTTTCTAGGCCCAGGAATAGCACCCTTAATCAGGATGAGATTCTTCTCCGGATAGACTTTTACTATCTTCAGCCCTTGTACTGTAACCCGGTCGCCGCCAAAGTGCCCCGGCATCTTCCGGCCTCTAAATACTCGAGCTGGTCCCATGGCGCCAAGTGAACCAGGCCGGCGATGATACTTGGAACCGTGTCCCATGGATCCCCGTGCCATATTATGT
>CAZOZX010000026.1:0-22148 GCA_964584415.1 uncultured Syntrophomonas sp. | reverse complement strand
TATATGCAGGTGGACCGGGTGTGTCAATGATTGTGAAAGTTAGAATTTTCATTAAGTATGGGTGTTTAGAATCGCCCATCCGGCCGGTAGTTGTCGGGATCAGCGCTTTCATACCACAACACCAGGGCCAGGGGGTCGGAGCGCAGCCGGTCACCCACCTCGGCTACCTCAGTCAGGGCATCATTCTCATCCTCCAGGGAATGAACCGCGTCCACAATAACCACGAACTGATCCTTTGCCTTCATAGCAGGATTAACCACGTGCTCCAGCTCCCCAGTCACGCAGACTGCCGCCCCGCCCAGGCCACGCCGCGCCAGGATATAGGCCCGGAGCCTTTTCAGGGTTTTCATAAACGGTTCATCATCAACCGCAATGATCTCCAACCGGCCGTTATACAAGGAATTGGCTATCTGCACCTGAGCCCGGTCAGCCAGAGCTATTTTCCGCCAAAGCTTTTTATTTTCAGCCACCAGCTGGGGATAGATACGCCGGTAGTTGAGGACTTCGGTTTCGTAGCCACCACTTTGGTTGTGTTCCCCCGGTTGAAAGGATTTTTCATTGATGTCATCATTCCTATCCATGTTAGTTACCCCATTCAAAGGACATTTATTAGCATTGCAACCGCCCGGGATTCTTATCCCTATTTTCTGGATTATAGCGCACTTTCCTGCTAAATGGGACAGGCCAAGTTTTGGTGATTATGGGTGGAGGAAGAAGTAGTTATAAAAGGTTAGTCTATTGACAACGCTGTTTCACCACTCGGTCATAAATTAGCCTGCAAAATTTAACCGACTTTTTACTTAAAGGTATATTTTAGTAGATTAGAGGGGTAGCGGAATTAGAATACGTTTCCGTATAATAGGTAGGAGACTCTAATCAAAAATTATTCGAATACATATAATGCTCCCGAGCATAAATGGGAGCTCGGATAGTTGTAAAGAGCACAGCCATTTTATCGAACTACGAGGAGGCACCTGGTGTGAGTATACTGGATGATACCTTTGAACTGCCAGATGACAGCGTTCCCAAGGCTCCAAAATCTAACCTTTCAAAAATATTGCTCATATTATTGCTGCTCGTGGGGGCAGGTGCTTTTGCTTTCACAAAACTAAACCTCCCGGCCAATGAACCAGTGGCGGTGGTGCAAACCCCGGCTCAGCCGTCTCCGGCCAATACTACCCCGGCTGCCCCTCCCCCGCCGCCAACCAAGAAGGTACCCACTCCAGTCAACATCGTGATAAACTTCGATTCGGCCAGTTATGAAATCAAGCCCGACCAAATGGCCAAGCTGGAGCAGCTTGCTACCTTGCTTAAAGATAATCCCGGCACCATGCAGGTGAGCGCCTATACCGATGATGAAGGCTCGGATGAAATCGGACAAAAGCTGTCAGAGCAGAGAGCCGATGCGGTCATGAAAGTCTTCAAAGACTTGGGGGCCGACACTGGTACCATCAAGTACAATGTGAAGGCATACGGGGAGCTTTACCCCATCGGTGATAACAAAACCGAAGAAGGGCGGGCCAAAAACCGGCGGGTGGAGATCTATTATGTGCCCACGCCATAGAAAAGGAAGACTACTCTAGTTAAGTACGATTACTTGAATATATATGACAGACAAAAGGGAGCGCAAGCGGATTGCACTCCCTTATTGGTGTCAAAATATAATATCCGGTTAGGCCGGACTAAAAACAGGCAACAGAACCGTCCCCCTGCCTTGTCAACCTTTTTTTGGCGGTCTGGTGTGGACCTTTTTCTCCTCATGGTAATCCTCTACATCATCGATATAATTGGCGATGTCCAGGTCATCGGTATCATCGGCGGCAATTTTATGACTGTCGTCCATTCCCTAACCTCACTTCCTAAAAAGATATTTTCCGGATCGATATTAATAGAGCGCCCCCCTCAGCTAAGCGTGCAGCCGGCTAGATTTTTCTGACCGGCCGGGATTTATGGCTGTGATGCTCCTTTTCCTCTTCGGAATAATCATCGATGTCTTCAGCAAAATCAGCAATATCCAACTTATCGCGATCACCAGCGGCAGTCTTGGTTAGATCCATACGACAGAACCCCACTTTCAAAAAGTTACTAGTAGTTTTTCCGAGAACGAGCATTTTCATAAGAAATTTTTAAATTGGATAAGGTACAGTGATTGCAAAAGCCAAAAGGCAAGAAACGGGGAGCTTTATAAGAAGAAGGTTAAACCGCTTTTCGCATAGTATTCGGTTTTGAGTCAGAGCGAACAAACGAAAATTGCCCAAGTTCCGTAAACGAAAAGGAGGCCCAGAAATGAAATGACAGCAGCATACCGAAGTTGTTAACAACTCCGTCCCCTTGATATATGGCATCAGAATGGCGTTCAGAAAAAACATAAATTTCTCCCCTCAGGCCTGTAATCCGTCAGATTATCCTATCCATTTTAGGGAGTCAGCGAAGTATTTGTCGAAAGTTTTGAACCACCCACAACAGCATTGATATTAACAACTTAAAACAGATTTCTGCCGGATTTCCTATTTTTACATATATCCAATAGTGAAATCTCATCGAAAGCTGACTCTTTGTTCCTAATCACGCCAAATTTTCTCACAGGTTACCTAATTCGACCAATTTTACTAATCCAATCAGCTATCCTTATTGAGGACAATTTGCTGAGACGGAGGGACCCGGGGTGAATGATGAGGCTAAGACTGAGAAACAATTGAAGCAACAGCTGCAATTTAAGATGATTGACACCGATACAGGAAGCACGGCCCAAAAATACAAGCTTTCCGACCTGATAGACCTTCCCCTGCTGCTAAAGCTGCTGGATTCAACCAACATGCTTTACGCGGTTGTGGATGGAGACGACATTCTGGGAGCCAACAGCTGGACGGACATCTGCACCAAGTTTCACCGCATGTGCCCGATCACCGAGCGCGGCTGTAATCATAGCGACAGTTACCTGAACCGCCACCTGAAAGAAGGGATCTATATGGGGCATAAGTGCCCCAACGGGCTGATGGATTATGCCGCCCCTATTATTGTGGATGGGCATTATTTGGCGGGGATTTTCACCGGGCAGCTCTTCCATGAACCCCCGGACGAGGAATATTTCCGCCAACAGGCGCGCGAATGTGGGTTTGACGAGGAAGCATACATAGACGCTCTCCGCAAGGTACCCATTGTCAGCGAAGAACAAGTCCAGTCGACCATGGAGTTTTATGTAACCTTGGGACAGGTAGTAGCTTCGCTGGGCTTAGAAAAATTGCGCCGGTTGGAGGAAGCCGAGGATAAATTCATGACAGCCTTTAATTCTTTTCCCGATCCGGTTACCGTAACCGAATTGGCGACGGGACGCTATGTTGATGTAAATGATGCCTGGATAAAAACAGTAGGCTATGAAAAAAAAGAGGCAATCGGTCTAGATGCCCTTGAATTGGGAGTATATTTAGACAGGAAGGACCGCGAAGCGATATTAGAAGAGATCAATCGCATTGGCTGTGCAAGAAATATCGAGACCTATTTCCGTATGAAATCCGGGGAAGTCAGGATCTTTCTAACCTCGCTTGATAAAATATTTATTGGCGATATACCCCATTTGCTCGGTGTCCATAGGGATATTACTGAGCGCAAGCAAATCGAAAAATGCCTGCAGGAGTCCAGGAATAAGTTTTCCAAGGCCTTTCATATCAATCCTGACTGGCTTACCATTTCAACGATGGATGGATACTATGTAGAAGTAAATGATTCTTTTCTGTCAGACACCGGGTACACCCGCTCGGAAGCAATTGGCCATTCTATAGACGATCTGGGTATCTGGGTGGTCCCGGAAGAGCGCAATTTTATGCTGGAACAACTGATTTTTAATGGTGAGTTTGATGACTTTGAGGTTCAGCTGCGCATGAAATCAGGGACTGTCAAAACCTATTTGGTATCGGCAGAGATAATCGACATCAATGGTAAACCGCATGTTCTTAGCGATTGCAAGGATATAACCGAACGGAAATCTATGGTACAATCCCTCAAGGCTGCTGAAGCCAAATTCTTCACCGCTTTTCAGAATAGTCCCTCCATTATGGCTATCCTGTCGCTCCCTGAGTATAGATTCATAGACGTAAACCAAACCTTATGCCAGGTTATGGACTATCAACGCGAGGAAGTACTGGGGATCAGTTGGCGGGAATGCGAACTTTCCTCGCGGGTTTCGGAGATCCACAATGATATGAGAGAACTTTTTATGACCGAAAAGGTGATTCAAAACATCGATATTGAATTTTTCACCAAATCAAAACAAAAACGTAATGGTTTGTTGTCCGCAGCGCTGGTAGATATAGCCGGGCAGGAATGTATATTGATCACCATCCATGATATAACCGAACTCCGCCAAATTCAGGCTGAAGTGGCCAAGTTGGACCGTTTAAACCTGATCGGCGAAATGGCCGCCAGTATCGGGCATGAAATCCGCAACCCCATGACCACCGTGCGTGGATTCCTGCAGATGTTTGAAAGCAAATACCAGGAAGACCAGGAATTCATGCGATTGATGATCGAGGAGCTGGATCGCGCCAATGCCATCATTACCGAATTCCTTTCTCTGGCCAAAGATAAAATTGTTGAACTGAAACCGAAAAATCTAAACAAAATAATCAAGAATATCAAACCTTTGCTGGAGGCCAATGCAACCATGCAGGATAAACAAATCGAGCTGGATTTAAACCCCGATCCGGTTCTGATGCTGGATGAGAAAGAAATACGCCAGCTGGTCCTAAACCTTGCCAACAATGGTCTCGAAGCCATGGATGACGGCGGCACCGTCACCATCAAAACCTACCAGGAAGACGAGAATATGGTTTTGTCCATACAAGACCAGGGCACTGGTGTAGATCCTGAAATTATAGATAAGCTGGGAACCCCATTCGTTACCACCAAAGATGAAGGAACCGGTTTGGGTTTGGCGGTTTGTTACCGGATTGCCGCCCGCCATTATGCCGATATCGATATCGTATCCGATACCTCCGGCACCAATGTCCTGGTACGTTTCCCAATAACAGTAGCCTGTTAACAGGCAAGGGGACGGTTCTGTTGCCTGGGGGTAAAGCACCCAGCCTTTGATTTGCCTGCCAAGTATTTCTATGCGTTTTCATAATTTCTTCACAATTCCATGGTACATTATAGAAAACTGATACACTATCAGTTCTTAGCAGCAGCCCGAATAGCCAAAGTAAGGAGGCAAGCGATATGATGCACTATTATTGGCCCGGAGGGGATTTTCTGGCCAGAGGCGACTTCTGGTGGATGGGGGTAGGTTCCATGTTTATTCATGTTTTGCTGTGGGTTCTGGTTATTTTCCTGGTAGTGAAGTTCGCCAACCGCTACCTTGACCGGATGGATCAAACCAAGACCAAAGCGAGTTCAGCCCTGCAAATACTGCAGGAAAGATATGCCCGCGGTGAGATCGAGGCGGAAGAATTCAAGCAGAAGAGAGCCGACCTGGAAGGATAAATAGCAGTAAAATAAACTACTGAATGCGGGGAGCTTACCGGCTCCCCGCTTCTTGATACCACACCACCATGGCCAGCGGGTCGGTGCGCAGCCAATGTCCCACCCAGGCCACTTTCTGCAGGACCTTATTTTCCGCCTGTATCCTTTTAAAAGCTTCCAAAGTAACTGTGAAGTGCCGCGAAGCCTGCACTGAAGGTTCTGAATTCTGTTTTAGGTCTCCTTGCTTAACGGGGCTTTGCTGTTCACCCAGGCAAGACCTGGCTTGCAGGTAGGCCCGGACCAGTTTCAGGGTGCGCATGAACGGCTCATCATCAACCGAAACCATTTCCAGCCGGCCGTCATAAAAAGCCTCTTCCAACCGCGCAACTGCCCGATCGGCCATTTCCACCCGGCTCCGCAACCTGTGATTATCCACTATCAAGCGCGGATAAATCGCCCAATAATTTAGGAACCCGGTTTCCAAATGGTTATCTGGAAACACTCCGCGCCATCCAATAGCGCCGCTGTCATCTTCATAAAAATTACTCATCTTGGCTGCCCCACTAAATGATGATTAAATCTGTTCATCAATTAGTATGTAACTTTCTTCGTCCGCCTATCACTCCAGTCGAGTGGCAAAAAAGGGGGTTCGCCAGCGTGCAGGCATCAGAACCGTCCCCGTGCCTGCTCTTGCCTGCGCGGTCCTGTTTAATCAGGTGTGAACAGGGAGAGAATCATAGTAATCGGATGTTGGGATGGATAAGGAGTTCAACCCGGAAACTAAATTCAAATGTCAAAGAATTTTCCCTATCAGTCATCTTTCGGCGATTTATTTCATTAATTATTATAATCATATTTTTTCTTGGCCGATTGCATCATCACCCTTGACCCGGGTATGATACCCATTCTTTAGCTTCTGATTAAAATTCATCCGCCCAATCTTCATCGCAATCATATATCATTACCGCTCTCGATAATAAATGCCGGCATGAAGTAAAGGGAGGTAATCCCATGAAAGGCTCTTTTGGATTAGGCAGCTTTAGAGGTATCCAAATAAAAACTGATTTCGGCTTGGTGTTGATCCTGGGTCTTTTTGCGTCTTTGTTGGCAATTATGCTGTTTCCCTATACTAATCCCACCTGGAATCCTCCTGCCCGATGGGTGGTCGCAGCGGTTGTAACCTTTATGCTTTTTGTTGCAATTTTGGTTCATGAAATGGCGCACGCCCTGGTGTCGAATATACTGGGATTGCGGGTTGAGAAAATATCATTATTTATTTTTGGAGGGAAAACTCAGGTCGAGGGCTTTCCGGATCGGGCGGTGACTGACCTGCTTATGGCTCTGGCCGGTCCTGCAATTAACCTGTTCTTATTCCTGGCTTTGATATTGCTGGCCAAAATCCTGGGTTGGCTTCACGTCCCTGAGTCCGTAATAATGGCGCTCAATTATGGTGCCTACGTCAATATTATCTTGGTGCTTTTCAATATGGTCCCGATTTTCCCCCTGGATGGCGGCAGAGTATTGCGGGCACTGATATGGCGCTTTAATGGAAACTGCCAAAGCGCAACCAAAATCGCGGCTATGACCGGCGATATATGTGGCTATATCATGATTTTAGGAGGTTTATATTTGATCCCGGCGGGAGAATATTTGATCGCGGTCTGGCTGGTGTTCAACGGGTGGTATGTGCATCGCTTGTCCCAGTCCGGCTTTAAAGGAGATCAGGATGCCGGTTTTGCTGAAGGTCTTAAGCCGGATTGACAAGTGCCTGGATTATAAGGAAAATTAATCTAGGAAAGGAGGGTGTCAATTTGGCCAAGCTTACTCAGGAGATGAAGGATATGATCGCATCCCAGCAGAGTTTTGTCGGTACCGTCAACAGTGAGGGAATCCCCAACGTCGTACCCAAAGGCTCGATACGAGCCCTGGATGATGAAACCCTCGTATACATGGAGGGTTTCGGCGGCCAGACCCACCAGAATGTATTAAACGGTTCCAAGGTGGCCGTAACCGTGGTGGACCGTCGGTTACCGGACGGATTCCGCTTTATGGGCACTCCCCAGGTACATACCAGCGGGCCAATCTTCGACCAGATGGTCAAGGATGCTGAGGAAGCGGGCCGGCCCAAGCCCCTGGCAGCAGTGGCAGTTCCGATAGATGAGATCTACAGCGTCAAGCCCGGCCGCAATGCCGGCAAGAGAATCGATCAATAAACTCCAGTTCTAATTCATATCATAATTAAGCGCCGGTCAGCTAAAACTGATCGGCGTTTATAGTGCAACAACCACGTGTAACCAGGCAACAGAACCGTCCCCGTGCCTGTTATTCGCGGGCTCGGGTAGAATGCTGCAGCAGCCGGGTCTCGACCTTTTGCTTGATCTCCTGGTAAATGTTTGCGTGCTTCAGGGCCAGGTAATCTTCCACCAAGTAGTAGGGGCACTCACCGGGGCTGCAATCCGGCCGTTCCACCGTACCCTCGCAGGCCTCGCAGTGATCCTCCATCTCCTGTTGGATCTCGTCGCTGAGGTTGGGGCTGCCTATATTCTCCCCATATGAACCGAGCTCCGCCCACCAGTCTATGCCTACTTCATGATGTTCAGGAACCCTGATTATGGTCATATTGAGCCCCGGGCTGCCCAAACGGCAGGAGGGGCAAACCGGCAGGGCTACCATGTCCCCGGTCTTGAGAATAGCCTGCTCGGGAAGGCTGAAATCGATCCGGCTCCCGCACAGCGCACAACCGGCAAAATATTTCCACATATCGTCGTAACTGGGCATTTCCTTATAGTCCAGCACCTCCGCGTCGGGGACCAGCTGGGGCACATACCTGGTGTCGGTGATCAGGAATCCGCCCTCGACGGTCTTGACCGCATAGTAGGAGGCGCCCTTCTGCCCGCTAAATGCATTGTCATTAAACTTCCGGTCGGGGAATTCCTCCAGTACTACCCAGGTATATGAATCGGTCATGTAAGAAAACAGAACTGTGTACTCCTGCGCAGTCAATTGGGGATATTCGCGGCGGCCCCAATCCCCTGCCGTTACCTTTGATCCCGGCACAAACACCCTGATTCCCCCTTTTTTCCAACCCTTCTTCCTTCGCACACATTATGTATTGAGAAACGACCCGTTTAACTATGTATATTCATTATACCCGCTGCGGTTCACGCTGGAATACTCGAATTTTTTCATAAATACCACCCGGGGAGATAACTGGACGATTTTGGGGCACTTTAAACCCTGCACAATATCATTCCTCGCTGCTTCGTTGGTAGCGGCGGTCGCTCCAGGGCTGGTTCTTTATTTCTATTTTATCCCCGGGCTGCACAATTCCGTTATAGACATAAACCTCGGCATTGACAGCCTCATCTCCCAACTGCACTTGAACCGGCCGGCGGGCATAGAGGCGGCCATTGTCCTCCAGCCGGTCAAGCCGGGCCAGGACCTTTTCATTTATCTCATAAACCTCCCCCAGCACTATTCCTTCGGGATCGGCCACGATCCCCGGGTAGCTGCCCAGGCTGTATAGGGAATATCCGTCCAGGCACCCCCTCCCCAGACACTTCTGGTTCTTGAGGAAATATTTGTGGTTGTAGCAATTACTCATCAGAGATCCGTACACAAATATCCTGATCATTCCATTTCACCTCTTGTCCATATCCCAACTGCGGCAAAATATTCCCCTCGTAATATTGGCATATTGGCCGCTACAGTTCCATATTCATATTATAGTGTGTTCCAGCTCAGATAGATCCAGTATTTGCCTGCAAACGGGCTTACACGGCACTTGACACGAGTTTTATAATAGAGAACAGTGAAAAGGACTGTAAAATTACCCCAGTTTACATACGTCTGGTTCGTATACATATTTAACAACCACAGGAGGTAGACATTATGTTTGGTGCCATAGCCGGCGATGTGATCGGCTCATACTTCGAGTTTCGTCCCACCAAACGAACCGATTTCAAAATGTTCCAACCGGGAACAACCTTTACTGACGACACCGTTCTGACCGTGGCGGTGGCCGATTGTCTTCTGAACGGGCTCGACTATGCCAGGACACTGCGCGAGTATGCGCTGAGATATCCTGATGCCGGGTACGGGGCCATGTTCCTGTCCTGGATGTATTCAGACGCATTGGAGCCCTATAACAGTTACGGCAACGGTTCAGCCATGCGGGTTAGCCCGGTGGCCTATCCGATCGACAACTATAATTGCATCGTAAAGGAAGCTAAGCGCAGTGCGGTCGTTACCCACAACCATCCCGAGGGGATAAAGGGTGCGCAGGCCATTGCCAGCGCGATATTCTGGGCCCGGGGCGGCCAGAGCAAGGAATTCATCAAGAACGAGATCGAATCGAGTTTCGGCTACAACTTATCCTTCAGTCTCGACCAGATCAGGCCTGATTATGCCTTTGATGAGACCTGCCAGGGTTCGGTGCCCCAGGCGATCGTTGCCTTCCTGGAATCATGCGATTACGAGGATGCCATCCGCAAGGCCATATCACTGGGCGGCGACGCTGATACCCTGGCTTGTATGACCGGAGGTATCGCCGAGGCCTACTACAAATTTATTCCGGACTACATTCACGAAAATGTTCGCAAGCTACTGCCCGCTGACCTGCTCCAGGTGATCGACCTGTTCGAAAAGCGGTTCGGACTGCCCAAAGTAGCAGCCAAAAAGATTGGCTAAACAAGACACATAAAAGGGGATTTGCCAATGGTGAAGGCAAATCCCCTTTTTCATTTTAATTGTTAGGGTAAAGAGTTATTTACATAGATCAAGATAGCATCTAAGGGCATTCACCCTAAGGGCAGCACTGATATCCCGCATGGCACGATCAAGCTTGCTGAATTTCCTTAGCTAACCAATAATATCGCTCAAAGCAAGTTGGCAGAAGAGCTATGAAAGAAGCTGTCCATTTGGCACGCTGATCGAATAGCCCTTTCGAGAATCAACGCAGCAATAGGTCTCTTTTAACTATCTAGCTAGCAGTTCGACATTTCTTTCATCCAACTCTCCAGCGTCTCCCGGATCTCGAACCGGTCTGGAGAGGAAAACTCCCTTTTGGTCACCCAATCCCCTTTTTCGCTGCCCCATTCAACCGTCAGGGTATAGGCACCATCCTTTTCCCCATCCGGATACCAGCCCAGGTTGATTACGTACTTCTGCTGGACAGGCATGGCCCATTTTCCCTCGGACATTTCCATCTTGGTAATCTGCAGCAGATCCTGGGTAAAGTAGTCCCAGTTTTTCAGAACGCTGGAATCTTCGCGGGTCATAGGTTCTACATCGTGAAAACGGTTATAACAAACTGCAAAGCCGGACGGGATTCTTAACGGGAGTATAGCCATATATCTACCTCCAGATAATTTAATAAATAAACCAGGATAGAAGAATAAATATTGTACCCGACCAGAAATTATTACTATCTATCTATTTCCAATTCTACGAAATATTTCACAATCATACCACCGTTATTTCTGGTCTAAAAACGACATAATCGCCTGATTTAGCAGGCAGGAGTAAATTCCTTCCGGCACGCGGTTACATATCTATTACTTTATGCAGTTAGGGAGAATCATATAACGCTGATTTTAACCAGTGATAGTTTTCTAATAAGGCAGGGGGACGGTTCTGTTGCCTGTAATAAGACTAGCGGCAAATATCAGGTTATCCGATTACTTCCGCTTAAACATTGAAAAGGGATTTGATTTTTCATCAAATCCCTTTCTATTGAAAGCTCCAACGAACCTTTGTCAACTTTCCTTCGCCTAAAGTCTTAGACTTTCGTTTCCCATCATCAACCTTTTTCTTGCTTCCTTCATCCTTTCGGTCTGGTTAGTTGCTCCCTACTAGTGTCTCCCTGTCATTTCCTTTTTGTTTCACCTTAATCTAATTTGGCTGAGCTAATTTTGGGCTTTTTTTTTTGGCCTTTTTCCTTGGTTATTTTTGGCCTTTTTTTTTTAGCTCTTTTAGATTTTTTGGTGATTCAAAATCTTCAATAACCTGGCTACCTTAATAAGTTTCTTTCGCCTAACTTCTGGGATATAGTGAATTTTTCGTCCACCGGTCGTTTGATTTGGCTGTGATGTTTCGTTGCTGTCTTTTGACTTTATCGACCTCCCGTCTTAGGTATTCCTTGGAGCTTAGATATAGTATATTGGGCGGTAAAACAACTGTCAATAATTGTGAAAGTAAGAATTTGCACTAATGGCGGGCGTTTGCATCCAACATTTTGCCGGCTTCCGGGCTGTCGCCGGCGGGTACATCGACAGATCCGCTGCGGGTGCGCGGAACCGCTACCAGCAGACCCCCTACCCCTAAGGCTGCAGCGAAAAACATAACCCCGCGGTAGCCTGCCCAGGAGGCGATGATCCCGCCCAGTACCGGGCCGATGGCATTGCAGAGATTTAGAGTCGCCTGGAATATGCCGCTGGCAGTGCCGCGCTCTTTACCCAGCTGCATGACCAGCAGCAAGGCCCCTACGTACAGGCAAGCCCAGGCCACACCCAGCAAACATTGGATAAATATCAAGGGTTTCAAGCTATGCACAATCCCGTAGCCCACGAAAACACATATCGACATCACCTGGCCGAAGGCAAAGATCCGGGCTGGTTCAAATCGTACCAGACTGCGCATGACAATAAACTGGACCAGGAAGTTTATCCCCCACAGAGCCGCTATCCAGGAATTACTCACCCCCAGGGAGTTCAGATAAAGAGGCAGGATAATAAATACCGAGGTGGCGCCCAGGTGGCGCAGGAAAACCGAGAAATAGACAGTAGATCCGCTTTTCAGAACTGCACCGAGGTTGATTTCGGTTCCGCCCGGGATCACGACTTCATTGGCCGGCCGGGGCAGGTACCATGACATGGCGAAAGCTCCCCCGCAGAACATTGCACTGGCGGCAAAGAGCATATGGATATCGGTAATCACGGTGGCGGCGGCCGAGCCGCCTATCCAACCCAGGGAGCTGAACGAACTGAACTTGCCCATATCCGATCCCAGTTCAAAAGCGTAGGCTACTATTGCCGCCGCGGTCACCCCCAGCGACAGGCCGACAAAAGCCCGGGATACTGCTAACAGGACCAGGTTGGACGCCAGCAGCTGGCTGGCGAAGGAGGCCGTACATAACAGCAGCCCCAGGCGGATAAAATAGAGCTTGCCCCGCTGGTCCGACTTCTGGCCGGAATAGAGCGAGGCCAGCAAAAATGCAGCTCCGTACGATGCCCCGATCAAACCTACCTGGAAATCGGATGCCCCCAAAGATAATCCCAGCAGGGGAATAAATATAGCTGAGCTCTGGACCGCGCCGTTGACCAGGAAATAAGCGGTGCTCACCAGGAACAGGGTTCTTTTCGACATTGTTAAACCTCATCTGGCAGAACCGAATAAACACCGGCAATGCCCCTCGTTTCCATGATAATAGCACAAACCGGCTTAAATTAATTGCCGACCCTGGCACCTATTGTTGTTAACAACTGCGTCCCCTGACACACGGAGTCTAAAATTTAAACAAATTTTCAACCTATCTTCATAAATAATTCATTTTTTGCGGCTATGATGAGTACAGTTTAGTAAATAACCAAACCCAGCGGAGAGACCAACCAGTGAAACAAAGGGGGGCAAGAGGCATGACCATCTTGCTGTGGATCAGCATCATAATCGGCATCGGCTTGATAGGCCTGGAAACCGTAAAGAACCAGGGGCGGATCCCTAAGCGGCACGGTTACGATGAGTAAAGCACTCTCGATCCGGACCGCATGACCAGCTAAACAATCTTCTTCTTGACATTAACATAGATCCAGGCGGACGTTCTTGTGGTTAGCCCTTGGCGGGTGGACCCGAGGGCGTCCTTCCTGCTTTCTGCCCGGTGGACAAGTCATAAGTCTTATAAAGATGGGCAAATAAAAATCCCTCCGTTTTATCAACGGAGGGATCTAAATTTCACTAAAACAGGGTCTCAGCAGCCAAAATCCTGTTGTTAGTCGCCATCAGGCAACACTTTGGTACGCCCCCTAGCGGTCAGCTAAATCCTCTATGCTGGTCAGACAACACTTTGGTACGCCCCCCCAGCGGATTTTCACTAGAAGTAATTATAGCACCCCAAACATAAGTTTGCAAGAGTTTTTCCTGAAAATAGAAAAATTAATGCAAAGAGTATGCCAGTGCGGTATTGTGCCGAACATGATTGCATTAATCATATTATCTTTTAATAACGCAGCAGGGCGGCCATCGGTTTACCCTCCGGAATCTTATCCGCGTCGATAATATATACACTGCCGCCGTTCATTATCGTCTGCATGGCGGTAAAATCATACAATTCCTCATCGCCCGGTTCCGCCTGCTGGTGCAAAAGCACCTGGTTTATCTCCGGATCAAAACGGCCCCATTGTTCCAATCCATCCGCCAGGAACAATATTTCCACCCGGCCATTATGAGCAGCTGGAGCCGCCTCGGCAATATCCTGGGTGGTGCGTCCGGTGCCCATCAACGGCCCGTAATAGGTCAAGGCTTCCTGTTCGGCCTTGTGGAAATAATGTTCAACCATGGGCCAGGTCCTGGTCTGCAGGTCTTCTGCGCTGATTTCTTCCGGATTGCCAGGCAGGCCTTTCTCGGTCAGATAGTTGTAGGTGTTGACTTCCTGGTAGATGGGAAACAGGTACTCGACCCCGGCCAGTATCAGGGGGGCTTTCTCCTCGCGCAGTACCGGGTGCAAACCATGGTCGATCAATCGGAAGTAACGCAGGATGCTTTCTTTGGAGTCCTCCTCCCCTAAGCCATGGCCGTGATACATGGCCACCGCTTTACCTTCCGTGCCCTTTAGAGTATTGGTGTGGTACTGCAGCTGGCGGTGGGGGTCATCGTACTGCATCGCTTCAGCCAGGCTGTGCGGTATATCGTCTACCTCCAGTTCCGCCACGCTAGCCCGGGTGCACTGCAGGAAGCGAACCTGGTTGAGACTGAGGGCCAGGACATAGTACAGCCCGTCATAAGTCAATAGCGGCAATAAGGGTTTGAGGTAAAAGCGGCTGTTTACCTGCACAAATTCGTCCAACTGCAGCGGTACCTGGTAATAAATATAATGGTCGGTGCTCAGAAATATGGCCAGCCCATCCCGCTGCTGCTGCCAGAAATAATGGTCATCTACCAGGTCTTCGAGCGGCTGTAGCATATCTCGAGCTTCCACGGCCCGCATCCCTGCTTCTATCAAAAGCGTTTCGGCCTGGGCACACAGGTTTTTCAGCCGGATCCGTCCCTGCAGGGTTTCCGCTCCCGCCCGCCAGGTCGGCAGGTAAATGCTCACGCAGCAATCATCCCGTTTGTTCATCAGCTCAGTTAAATCCTGCCTGGTCAATAAATCCATGGGTCCACCTCCTCATTCGGCATTATTATTCCCCGCCCGGGTCCGAAAATTCTCGAACAAAATTCTCAATAGAAATGGATGTCAAGCCGCCAGAGGTGAAAAAGAGAATCACCCGGGATCAACTCCCGAGTGATCAGAAAAACATTAGCTTTCATAAATTTTTATTGTACTTCTCCGGAATCGCCCTCTTTAACTTGTTTGGACTCATGGAAAACATATACCCGGGTTCCATCGGGCATATTACGCTCCTCCATCTTCTGTCCATTGATAAAAGTCTCGCCCTGTTCATTCACCCTGATATCCAACTGGCGGCTGCCTCCGCCAATATTCAATGCCGTCGGGGGATAATCCCCGTTACAGGACAAAATGATTACGTTGGTATTATCAATGTTTATTTCCGAGCTGTTGCTTTGGGTGGCACTTACTTCGCCGCCTCTCCCGCCTTCACCACCGTCGCCTCCTGTTGATGCCGATGAGGTAGTAACATTGCCTACGTCCTCGAGAGTACTAACCTCTTCACCTTCTACTGAATCTGTTTCATCGCTGGCCGCTGGTTTGAAGCCGTTCGGGCCTGGTTCTTTCGGGGGACGGGCTGCATCCGTCTCCGTGGTGATTTTCTGGGTATTACTGGCTTCCCCCCCACTGGTGGCTATCGAGGCCGCCGAGCCGGCTGTGGATGAACCGCCAGAACCTCCGTTACCTCCGTTGGCTTCTACCTTATTGCTCTGGTTGACACAAATATTGGTACAAATGTTTACGGTGTTTTCGCATTCATCTTCATGCCGGGGTTTGGGTTTAGGTTTGGGATGGCATTTGTCATCACTGGAAAAATACATGGTGTCCGAGCGTGGCTTGGAGACCCGCTTTTTATACATCGGCTGGCCCACACATTTGGACTTAAATTTGGGAGGCATTGATACCAAACTCCTTTCATAATGCTTTACTACATCAGAATGGGAACTGTGGGCGTTAAGGCCTGTCATGCTATATCGATACAGGACAGGAAACAATTTCATCCCCATTTGACGCAATATATAATATGTCAATAAGGGAATTGTGGTGCGAGATGATATGAATAAAGGGATCTGCCAAATCATTCAGCAAATCCCCTGGATAGGTCGCAAATGTAGGTTAGATCAATCCTAAAAGGGTTAGAGCAAGGCAATCGGAAGAGCCGAGATGAGGCGGGGAAAGGTATGGGGACACACACCTCAGGGGGAATGTCTCCGTAACAAGTAAGTCAATTGAATAACTCTGCCGAATTAACGCCGCAATAATCCCTTTTCGGCTGGTCTAGTTGGCGTCCGCTTTATTATAGATCTCCTCCGGAAATACCACATCACAGTTGGTGCCGGGCAGGGGCGGCTCGCTCCGGAATACGGTGATAACCCCTTTGTCCTTGACCCGGGCCAGGGAGCTGGCAAAATTGCTTTGGTCCCCGTTTATCTGCAGGTCAAAATAATGATCGCCGTTCTCTTGGCACTTATCGATTACCATATCCCCGACCAGCTTGGCCTCCTGCAGGTACTTGTCGATACTGGCGTCATAGTCCTCCACGCTGAGGCCGTCCCGCTTCATCAGCTCCAGGGCGATCTCATGGGGGCATACGCACCTGATCCCGGCTGGCAGGAAGAAGTAGCGGAAAAACTGCAGGGGCCTGATCATGCCCGCCGAGGCGCTGCCGGCATAGAGATTATTGGCCAGGTAGCGCAGGCAATAGCCCCTCTCCTTAACGATTTCGAAGAAAGTACCGGCGCTGGCCTCCAGGTATTCCGAGATATACAGGTTGAACAGGCTGATCTCATTAGCCGACTTGTAGATGTCATCGGCGATAATAAAGGCGGCATAAGTCAGTTGCTCGTCATTCAGGATCTGGGCATGCTCGAACATGGCCCGCCGAATCTCCTGCAACGCCTTCTCCTTCTTATCCTGGGGGTAAAAGCCGATCAGCTGCGAAAATTCAAATATACTGTTGCGGGTCTGGTTATCCCAGTAGTCAGTTATCTTATTAAATAGCCATTGTTGATTATCCATCAGGTCCCCCTTAATCGATGACGGCCAGCCAGAGCGGCAGTCCATTTTAATCCTCCCTACTATTATATACATATTCTGAAAAGCAGACCCACTAGAGGCTAGAGGCGATAATATAACTATGAGTAAATAGCCCTGGTTTCGGCGAACCTAATTGCCGGCATTAATGACTCCGTCTTTGGTATGCTATATATTGCCTCTCTTGCTTTTAATTACATATCACGCAAATAAAGGTAACCGATAGATATTGTCGAAAATTTACTATATGCAGGTCGATTTGTTAATTGGCCAATGCGAATTACTAATTATGTTAGGAAAAAAATACGATGAACAGAATACATTCATCCAGGAATTTTTTCTTTATAGCCGTATTTGCGTTGGCTATACTGATTTCGGGTGTGATGGCAGTACAGTTTCATTCGCTGCCCGGAACAAGCAGCCATGTCGCTGAGGTCAATGATTTACCGCCGGAACCTTTAAATCCAGACCAAAATTATAATGAAATTATTCAGCCAACTGTGGACAAACAGGCGCCCGAGGAAAATCCAGCCGTCGTGGTTGGTACACCGCCGGGCAATGAAGTCAAGGATGTCAGAGAAGAACGCAGCGTATCGAGAGGTACAGCGACTGCCATTACTGCTTCAAAAAATACCGGAACTAACGGCTCTAATTTCTGGCAGAGCCGAAAAACGTGGCTGCAGCCAGTTAAGGGAAGGCAAATCGCGGACCCCACCGGCGGAGCTAGGTATTTTGGAGCATCCAGAGCTAATGGCCGGGCCCATGCCGCTATCGATTTCATAGCCCCCAGCGGCACGCTTGTATATGCAATGACTGACGGCAAAGTAATACGCACCAGCACATTTTTTGAAAATACCAGTGCAGTGGAAGTACGCAATACCGATGGCACTATCGCCCGATACTGTGAGATTGCCCCCGCTGTATCCGTTAATGCAATGGTCCATAGGGGGGACGTTATAGGCAAGATCATCAGCAATTATGGCGGCACTTCGATGCTGCATTTGGAAATGTATGCGGGCACCGCCTCGGGGTCATTATCGCAGAGCAATACCAGCAATTATAGGTATGTGACGGTTAGAGATTATGAACGGCGGTCGGATCTGGTCGATCCTACCGGGGCAATATATCTGCCGGTCAAATAAATCCGCTGGAGACCGTCCCCCTGACACTATTGGCTGGAGGATCCCGCGGCCACCCCCGCAATCAATACCGCCGCGACCGCCGCTTGTACCCCGGCTACCGTGTCCGCTACCGCCCTGGCTATCTGCTCATTCTCCATGATTTCCTTTATTCTCTTCCGGGCTGCTTTTCTCTCGTCCTTGGTAAATATCTCAGCAGTGAGACCGCAGGCATTCACCAGCCCCATCAATACCGCCGTCCTGGTTTCAAGTGCATCCCGGTACAAAACCAGCCGCCGCAGCTGTTCTTTTATCGCTTTTTCCTCACTGGCATCCTTAGTAGGATAATGCGGGGAATCAAATATCCAGAGGATCTTGTGTTCCTCGAGCTTCAGTATTCCCTTTTTGACCAGGCCTTCCAGCATCGACGCCTTTATGTTTATCTTCTTGCCGGACAGTTTGTTGAGCCAATGATCGGCTTTTCGTTGTTTGGCCGAATTCTTTATATGACTGATGGCCTGGTCTAAAACATCATCCCCGGTGGAGGAGGCGTCCACCAATACCAGCTTCTTGTCACGAATCTCCACCTTTTCGCGCAGGGCCAGCTCGGTTAGCACCGCCCCGGCCAGTCCATACTCTATCGATATTGAAGCACTGGAGAGAATGGTGCCCTTCTGATCATGCAGCGCCAGCAGCAGTAATTGTTCAGGTAAAGTCAACATAAACCTACCCCCGTAAATTTATCATTACCCCAATTGTACCACGGTTTGTTCAGGCAGAGGGACGGTTCTGTTGCCTGGTGAAGCGTCTGGCTAATGTATAAAGGCCTGTTGATGAGATCCTTCGTCGCCTTCGGCTCCTCTGGATGACAAATAACTTGGTCCTTGTCCCCAAGTTATTCAAAACCGGTTGCTTAGTATTACAAATCAAGTGCCTTATCAATGGTCTCGCCCCTTGATACTGAGGCCACCCCCCAGCTTGCACAGGAAGACCCGCTGAGGCGTACATATCTGTACGTCGATCGAGCAGGCCTTATTAAATAACGATGCTATTCTATTAAACCTAACTTCGGTAGGCGAAGGTTCAGAGCTCAAGATCGAGGCAGGAGTGAAGATCGTTCAGTCAACGTACCAGTAGTACGTTGACTGAACGGTTTTTCGGGCTAACGACGATGTTCGGTTCTAAGCTTAATCTGGGCAGGCGACGGATCGGGAGCGGAGAGCAAGGCAAACAAAAAGCCGGTAGTTAAACCGGCTTAGCAAAACAGGCAACAGAACCGTCCCCTTGCCTGTAAGCTTAAACTGGGCAGGCGACGTATCAGGGCCGAAGAACTAGGCACGAATGAGGCCCGCGATTGAGGCGTACATATTAGTACGTCGATCGAGCGGGCCTTGTGAAGTAACGATGCTATTCGGTTCTGGGACTAGCCTGAGCCTAAATCATGTTGCTGCAGTTTAGAACGTCCCGTATTTTATGCTGGACCATGTTTCTAATGGCCTCCCGGGCCGGCCGCAGGAAACCGCGCGGGTCGAAGTCAGAGGGATTCAAGGCCAGGTATTCACGCACCGAAGCAGTCATGGCCAGGCGCAGGTCGGTATCGATATTTATTTTGCATACCCCCATGGTCCCGGCCCGGCGCAGCATCTCTTCCGGAACACCCATGGCATCCTTGATGTCTCCCCCATACTGGTTGCATTTGGCCACAAATTCCGGCAGAACCGTGGAAGCGCCATGCAGGACCAGCGGATATCCGGGCAGCAAGGCAGTGATCTTCTCCAGCCGTTCAAAATCCAACTTAGCTTCACCTTTAAATTTATAGGCTCCATGGCTGGTGCCAATCGCCACCGCCAGGGAATCGCAGCCGGTTTTATAGACAAATTCAGCGGCTTGCTCGGGATCCGTATAACTGCTCTCGGCGGCGCTGACTTTGACCGCATCTTCCACCCCGGTCAGCCGTCCTAATTCCGCTTCCACCACTGCGCCCCGGTCATGGGCATACTCGACTACCTTTTTGGTCAGGGCAATATTCTCTTCAAACGAGTGCTTGGAGCCGTCGATCATTACCGAGGTAAAGCCCCCGTCCACACATTGTTTGCAAATTTCGAAATCTTCACCGTGATCCAGGTGCAGGCAAATGGGCAAGCCGGTTTCCTCCAGAGCGGCTTCGACCAGCTTCATCAGATAAACATGGCGGGCATACTTACGAGCGCCGGCCGACACCTGCAGGATCAGTGGAGCTTTTTCTTGCTGGGCGGCCTCGACTATCCCCTGGATTATCTCCATATTATTGACGTTGAACGCTCCCACCGCGCATTTTCCGTAGACCTTCTTGAACATATCTGCTGTTGTTACTAGTGGCATACTTATTTCCTCCCGATATTTCTATTAGTATGTATAATTTGGCAGGTTATTACTACTATTTTAGTCTTATCATCTCCGCCGGGCAACAGGAGGCTGAGGCAGACAAAGGGACGGTTCTGCTGCCTGCAGCCTTTTTTAGAATTTATTAAGATTTGCGCGCTGATTATCTTAACTTTTACCTGCTATCATTACCCTCAAATAAAAGGCAGAAGGGTGTGGTACAATTTGATCAATTTGATAGACAGGGGAGGCTCACCATGAATATCCTGGTTTGCGATGACGATAAAGACATAGTCGAGGCCATTAGGATCTACCTGGAGAATGAAGGCTATAAGGTATACAAGGCCTTTAATGGTCTCGAGGCCCTGCAGATACTGGACACCGAGCCGGTCCACCTGGTCATTATGGATATTATGATGCCGCAAATGGACGGCTTAAAGGCAACGATTAAAATCCGGGAAGACAAGAATATTCCGCTCATCATGCTTTCCGCCAAAGCGGAGGACACCGACAAGATCATCGGGCTGAATATGGGCGCTGACGATTATATAACCAAACCCTTTAATCCCCTGGAGTTGATCGCCAGGGTCAAGTCCCAGCTGCGGCGCTACACCACCCTGGGCAGCCTGGAGCCCACCGGCAGTATCTGCAAATCCGGGGGGCTGGTGATAGACGACGAAAGCAAACTGGTTACGGTGGATGGTGAAGAAGTCAAGCTGACCCCGGTGCAGTACAAGATCCTCCGGCTGCTGACCGCCAATGCCGGCCGGGTCTTCTCCATCGACGAAATCTATGAAAAGGTATGGCAGGAAAATGCCTACGGAGCGGATAATACGGTAGCCGTGCATATAAGAAGAATACGGGAGAAAATCGAGATAAATCCTAAAGAACCGAAATACTTGAAGGTGGTGTGGGGAATTGGCTACAAGGTGGAAAAACTTTAGCTGCGCGCTGACAACCAAGATAATCGCTTTTATAATTGCGGTCGTGTGTTTCAGCAGCGCCTTGACAATATTCATGAATGTGATGGATAAGAATGACGGTGACTTTGATATCGCCTTTGAAAAGAACTATTATCTCGGCCAGGATTTCATAAATGACAGCACCCAGAACATGCAGGACTTGATCGATATTACCCAAAAGTACCAGAGTGAAGAACATATCCTCCAAGGCGGCAGCCTCAGCGAAGAAACGCTGACAGCGCGCGAAAATGATTTGTATGATGAATTCCAGAGCGATTCCCGGCGCTACAATCCCAATCTGACCAGGATAGAAAACTACAGTATATTCAAAGAGGAGTATGCGGACCGGATTGATGCGATAAAAGAACAGCTGATCAAAGCCGACTTGGCTGATTACCGGATAACGCTGCAAAGACTGGGCGAAAATAAAGGATTATACTATTATGCCCGGTCGGGTGACTATGTCTTTACCAACCTTGCCGATCAATCAGCCGGGTACAGCTATCTGCAGTCATTACCTTCCTATATGATTTTCGACGGTACCACCCAGAATATTTCCCCGTCAGTCATTAAAGAAAATAGGAATTACCAGTGGGTCACCCGCCTGGTCGATACCCTTGGGGCCCAGGATGCGGTAAGTATGGGATTCAGCCCGGAGTTTCTAAGTCCACGCATGGCTCAGTGGGAGGAAAACCGAGCCCTGGCGGCCGGCAGTCTAAATCAAATCGGTGCCTTATTGGCAGCCCTGGCCGCAGCCTTTATTTACCTGCTGCTGGCGGTGGGACGCAAGCCCGGAGATGACAATATCCATTTAAATTCCATCGACCGGATCTA
>CAZOZX010000025.1:0-22929 GCA_964584415.1 uncultured Syntrophomonas sp. | reverse complement strand
GTCCTGCTCTGGTGATCCTGACGGCTGCCTCCCTGGCCGAAGCGTTGGCATACTTCATTCCCTATGTTGACAATCTGCTGGTTACCATAAGCGGACCCATCAGCGTCCTGGCTGGAGTCCTGGTAACAGCGGCAGTAATGACCGATATGAGTCCCTGGCTGCAGTGGTCCCTGGCCTTGATCGCCGGAGGTGGTGCCGCCGCGGCAACCAGTGTGGTCAGCAACGGGCTGCATCATGGTTCCACCGCTATGAGCGCCGGCATTATGAATCCGGTGGTATCCATCATCGAGTTTCTTCTTACGATAATAACCTCGATCCTGGCGGTAGTGGCACCTCTCCTGGCTTTGATCTGCATTGGTGCCCTGCTGTTTTTTATCTTTAAAGGTGTTAACCGGCTAAAAGGCAAATTAATCTGATCTTCCAAAGGGTTATCTTTCGCATTTCTCCCTGTCAAAACTATTTGACTGTAATTTCAGTCAGTTCGAATCGTTCCATGTGCCCTTCGATATTCAACTTGAAACAGCCAAGCTCATGACCTGGAGCGCATTTGCCCTGCCATTTGACAGGAATACTACCATGGAATGAAATCAGCGGAGAATCCGATTGATGGTATGATGTTTGGCTCAAACGGTAGAGATCGTCATATAGCTGCCGGCAGTCGGCATCGGGACTTACAGCTAAATCACGGATGAGATTGTAACTTTGGAAATAGGCTTTGAATGCCCCCGCCCACCCCTGTATTTCAGCCATATCCAGGTAATCTTGGAGCTTTTCCCGGCCACCTGGTTCCAACACGTTATAGGGCAGTTCCACCTCCATCCCCATGCCAAATTCCCGGGCAATACCGGCTGCACATTTCAGTAAGTATTTGGGTGGGTAACTGTCGATCCAGAACGCATGCGATGACTGCAGGGCAATTCCGTTGAAACCAGCCCGTTCGAACTCAGTTATCCAGGCCGAACTGATCCCCGGGATAGCAAAAGAACCTACCCCGTAATTGCGGCATAAAACCGGAAAGGCCTTGAGCACCGGGTCATTCCAGGCTCCCTGTTCGTCCATATAGTAAAAGCCTGTCAGCTGCAGGTGCTTATACCCGACCTTGCTCCAGCGCCCCAACAAATCCTGCATAGCCCAATCAATGGCATCGATACGTTTTTGCGGCTCCGCCAGCGACCATCCCTTTTGATCCCAGTCAGTGCAGCGCGGATCCGGGGTAGGTATGGCCAATACTATTTTAAAACATAGCCCGGTCATTCCCGGCTGGTGAAGCCTGACCATTTCCCCGGCGCATTGTTCCAGGGCATCAAGATTGCTGTTTTCCTGAAAATACTCGTCAAAAAGCGCAGTCCAGTCTTCCTGGCGTGAGGGGGGGCCCTTGAGGTCAGCAGCAAAAGTCCGCCCGTTTAAAAGCGGTGAATACTGGGCCAGCATCAGGAATCCATCCATGAATTGATCCTGTATGACCCCCTCTTTAGACATATAGGCTGCAAGCGGCTTCAGGCTATCTATATCATAGCGATGTATTCCTGCCTTACCCTGTCCGCCCACATATAGCAGGCAGAGGTTATGAATTCCGCCCACAGCGGAAACTCCGGCAGGAAGATAGCCGGGATGGCCGGCACCGACCAGGGGTGCGCCGTCAACCGGCTGCATGCTGTCAGCCAAATAGTATTGATGAAAGAGATTTTGTTTACGGTCGGTTACCATCAGGAGATTGTGGGCAAAATTGAGGCTGGCAATTGCAACTTCCGGCCAGGTAGTGAATCCCCGCAGCAGCTCCCCGGCTTGGTTATACATAAATAACATGGATGAGGAATGATCATGGTTACTCCGGAATGCCCAAAAATACCGGCCGTCGAAAGCAAAACCCCGGTAAGAACCGCGGCCGCTGAATAACTTCCACAGCGAGTATTCCTTACCTCTAAAAGCCCGGTAAATGCTCAGGGCCAAGGACTTCAAACCGGTTTTCAGGAATGGGCTCCCCTTCAAACGGGTGAATTCGTTTAGGCTCAAATTCACCTCCCGACTGGGTTCAGGATCTGATTTCTCACCACTCCCTAATTGGATCATATAGATGACTCCCGCGCTGTTCAGGCCCCATACTGATTTTCCGTCGTTCTCGGCCAGGGCGTTAAGATGGGTGTCGAGCTTGATCGGCTGGAAGGGTAATATACCGGGATCGTTGGGCCGATCACCTAGACCTATTACCAATAAAGACTCATAGGGGTGATGAGCCAGAGCCGCGATTCGAGAACCACTGCAAACTATGGACACTACCGGTGCCGGCAGGTCCGATGTATTTACAATATTGAGATTAGCTCGAAGGTCGGATTCCAGCCATAATAATTTGGCATCCCCGGTGGCCGCTAGCAGGATTTCGGATCGCAGGGGATGACGGCATATACAGGTGATATCGGGACGGGGCAAGGGCCGGCTACCGACCAGAAACAGCTCGTTGACCAGGGGAAAAACAGCCGGGCTGGTCTCCAGGTCCACCCAAACCGCCGTATCGTCGAATTGAACCGGCGTCACTTTTCCTCTTAATTCAACCCCCTGCTCCTGGTTAGATTTTTTCCCTGGTCCCCCAAAAGAAAAGCTGCCATTCCAGGATAACCGGGACTTGTCCACCGGACCTCTTTCTAAAGCAGCGCGTCCTTCAGGGGGCGCGATATCGCTCCACAGGTTATTGCCGGGCCTATCAGCTGCCAATACATATCCCTCTTATTCTCAGAATGGCTCAACCACCCAAATTATATTAAAGCCGGTAGTAATCGGAGCCATCGACCCCGACTTGTTTCAATCGCATCAGTCTTTCTAAATGCTTGGTAATGGCCATCTTTTCAAAGAAACGCAGCAGCGCGTCCATCTTGGTTTTGGGTCCATAAAAGATTTGCAGGTCGGTCAAGTGCTCCAGGTTCATGGGTGTTTGCAGGGCTTGGAGAACTTCCTCCTCCCTTTTGTATATTTTGTCCAGGTACTTTTGCAGTTCACCTTGTGTATCCTCCGTAACCAGCAGGCGATGGGACGAAACAATGGTCCGGGGTTTCAGGTCCATGCATTTCTTGATGGCTTCGATAAAATCATCGATATTACTGCAGGCACTGCCGTACCAGGGTCCAAATGAAGTCAGATCAATATCGCCGGCAAACAGGATCGTACTATCCGGGTCGAAGAATATGCAATGGCCGGGAGTATGACCGGGTGCGAGAATAACCTTCAAGGCAACATGACCGAAGTCCAGGGTCTCCCCGTCCTGGAGTTCCCGGTGCACCGGCGATGGCGTCCAGCCAAACGACCGGATAAATTCCAGCCCGGTTTCGCGGTCCTCCCCTACAAATCCATACATCTCCAGGTAACCTTCCAGGGTATAACCGGGAACATCAAGAGGGTGAGCATAAACCGGGGCATTGGTAAACTTTTGGTTGTGCAGTACATGATCTTCATGGTAATGAGAATTGATTATAATATCCATACCCTCGGCAGCCAATTGGTTTATATCTTCTACTGCCATATCGGTATCTATCAGCGCTCTTACGTCATCATCGATGAGCAGGCCGTTACAGAAAGGGAATCTCCCTTTATTGGGTCCATCTACGAAAATAAGGTGTTCAGTCAATTTAATCATAATTCTGCTCCTTTTATCATCGTATTTCCTTATCCAGAATCATATGCCTCCCAGTCAATGTTATTCTGCATCAACCCGGAGGCACGTACCAACTCTACTGCAAACATGTATATGTTCTATATCGATCACTTAAGTCCAGATTCTATCGAACTAACTTATTTTTTATCCTTAGTGGCTTTATCCTTTAGTTCCTGCACTTTTTCACTGGCAGCTCGCTTGAGTTCTTCAACCTTCTCGCTGGCGTTGTCCTTCATGATCAGTGCTTGTATCTCCGCTGTCTCCTTCAGATCATCGGCCTTTTCCCGGGCGGCATCCTTTATTATCAAAGCCTGTATTTCTGCGGTCTCTTTTAAGTCCTCGGCCTTCTCTTTGGCAGCTCCCATTAATGCCTGGGCTTTTTCTTCCGCGGTTTCCTTGAGCTCCCCAGCCTTTTCCTGGGCCTTGTCCTTTATAATAAGCGCCTGGATCTCGGCGGTTTCTTTTAGGTCTTCGGCCTTTTCACGGGCAGCATCCTTCATTATCAGAGCTTGTATTTCGGCCGTCTCTTTTAAGTCCTCGGCCTTTTCTTTCGCTTTTCCCATCAGTACCTGGGCCTTTTCTCCAGCGGTTTCCTTCAGTTCGCCGGCCTTCTCCTTGGCTTTCTCCTTGGCTTCCTCCATCAAGTCAGCCGTTTTGTGGGCGGCTGTCTCCGCCAAGCCCTCGGTTTTTTCGGCTAAAGTGTCTTTCAGCTCTAATCCCTTTTCTTTAGCTTCTTCCATGGCCTCCTTAGCAGCCCCAGCTAGTTTGTCCAGTTTATCCTTGAATCCCACCATCATCACCATCCCTCTTCAATATTTAATGGCTAATAGCAGTAACTGAGATAATTATACCATGCCGGACAGTTCTTCCCAATTACGCAGAAAGTCGTTTTTCCGGAGAGCGAGCCAAAAAAGGCTTAAACCAAGGTAATCGGTCGAGCCATAATTGAAACATACATGGGGTACATCGAATAGAATAGTCACTTCCAATTAACGCCGCTACAAGCTTTACTACTATGAGAGCGAGCAAAAAGGGCTCAGAGCAAGGCAATTGGGAGAACCACGATTGAGGTGTACATGAGGTACATCGATTGAGTGGTCACTCCCAATTAACGCCGCTATGGGGCTTTTTTGCCGCTCTCAGGCTATTTTCTTTTTGAATTTGATGATACTGATCGTAAGGAAGATGATCGAGAACACCAGCAGCACTGCCACCTGTCCCATAAGATACTGGTAACCGATCCCTTTGAGAATGATTCCCCGGATTATATCCAGATAATAGGTTAAAGGAATAACCGCACTAATATAGTAAATTACCCGGGGCATGGCATCACGCGGAAACAAAAATCCTGATAACAGGATGCTGGGCAGCATTACGAAGAATGCCAGCTGAAAGGCCTGCATCTGGTTCTTGGCGATATTGGAGATCATAAGGCCAAGGCCAAGGGAGGCGGTTATGAAGAACAAGGTCAGTCCATAAAGCTGCAAGAGGCTTCCCCGGATGGGTACCCCGAAGACCCAGACCCCCACCAGCAAAGCCACTGTAATCTGTACATAACCCAGGACTACGTAAGGGGCAATTTTGCCGATCATCATCTCGTATGAGCGGATGGGGGTAACCATCAGCTGTTCGAGAGTACCCCGTTCCCGTTCGCGGACAATAGCCACGGCGGTGATAATCATCATGGTCAGGGTAACGATTATGCCTAATATGGCTGGCACCATATAGTAGGCTGTGATCCCATCCGGATTATACCAGGGACGGACTCTGACATCGTAAGGCAGGCTGGAGAAATGGACTTTATTGGCCAACACCTGTTGGGATTTGATCAAACCGATGGAGTTGGTGATGGCTATGGCCTGGTTGGCTACCATGTTGTCACTGGCGTCGACAATAACCTGCACCGATGCCGAGGTGCCGCGCCGAACGTTCTCGGCGAAGTCAGGCGGATAAATTATCCCTACCTTAGCCTGGCCGCTGTCAATTTTCTGAGTCACTTCCTCATAACTGGCCGCGCTGTAATTAACATTAAAATAGCCGGAGGAAGTAAACGCGCTGGTCATTTCCCGGCTCTCCGGCGAGAGAGACTGATCGAAAACCACCGTGGCAATATGTTTTACCTCGGTCTGAATGGCATAACCGAATAATAGGATCTGGATTAAGGGTATCATGAACACCAGCGCCAGGGTCATTCGGTCCCTAGACATCTGCAGTACCTCTTTTTTCATAACGGCCAGGATCCTGCTCACTGTACAATCACTCCCTGCTCTCTTCTTTTGGCCAAGGTTACAAAAACATCCTCCAGGGTAGGAGAAATCAGACGGGCTTCAATCCCGGCAGCTTCAGTCAGTAACGGCACATCCTCGGCCTGGTTCAGCAACACATGAATATGAGCCCCATATACAGAGGCTTCACGAACAAAGGGGAGGGCCTCGATATTTTTCAGCTGCTGAATGGGATTGGGAAGACTTAATTCTGCCATTTGACCCTGGATGCAATTCTTCTTCAAGTTGTCGGGGGAATCAAAAGCCAATAATTTTCCCTCCGACATAAAGGCAATCTGGTCGCAGCGCTCGGCTTCATCCATGAAGTGGGTAGTGACGATAACCGTGGTGCCCTGGTTGGAGAGATTCTGGATCACATCGAAGAATTGGCGCCGGCTGGTGGGGCTTACCCCGCTGGTGGGTTCATCCAGGAACACCAGGGCGGGGCGGGAAATAATCGCACAGCACAAAGCCAATCGCTGTTTCCAACCTACACTTAATTCAGCCACCATAGTGTTTTCGCGGTTACCGAGGTCGGCCAGATCGAGCATTTCTGCTATCCGACCGGGTCTCTCTGGCCTGGGTATGCTGTAGATGCCGGCATAAAAAGAGAGATTATCCAGTACCGTAAGATCCTCATATAGGCTGAATTTCTGGGACATGTAACCGATACGGCTCTTTATTATTTCAGTCTGTCGTACAATATCATAGCCCAGCACCTCAGCAGTACCCGAGGTTGGCTGCAGGATGCCGCAAAGCATACGTATGGCGGTGGACTTACCCGCCCCATTCGCTCCCAGGAAGCCACATACCTCGCCGGGCTGGATTTTAATCGATAGTTTGTCGACCGCGGTAAAATTACCAAAAACCCGGGTTAGTTCGTGAGTCACGATAGCGTAATCCATTTACCCCACCTCTTTTTCAGCCAGCATGACAAAAACATCCTCCATCGATGGGGATACCTCGCGCAGGGACAGCAGCGATAGTCCCTGGGACTGCAAAAAGGAGGTGATCGTCTCTGCGGCCAGGGTAACATCGTCCGTCATAATCTGGTATTTATAACCATAGAAAGATACGTCCAAAAGCCCCGATACCTGGGAGAACAAGTGGGGGTCGCGGGAATTGGTCCTGACTTCAAGCAAATGGTGGCGAAAAGAAGAACGTAAACCCACCGGCGAGTCGACCACCTTGATACAGCCCTGGTTAATGAAAGCCACCCGAGTGCAGAGTTCCGCTTCATCCATGTAAGCAGTCGAAACCATAACAGTCATTCCGCTCTGGTTTAGACCGTAGAGTATTTTCCAGAATTCCTTGCGGGATTCAGGATCTACCCCGTAAGTGGGTTCATCCAGTACCAAGATTTGAGGGCGGGTAATCAATGCGCAGGTTAAGGCCAGCTTTTGTTTCATGCCTCCCGACAGGTTGTCAGCCATACGCGCTTTAAAAGCGGTCATATTGGTGATGGCCAGGATTTCGTCAGCCCGTTGGGCCACAATATCCCGGGGCAGGCTGTACATGGCAGCGAAGAAGCGGATATTCTCCATTACCGACAGATCACCGTAAAGGCTGAATTTCTGCGGCATATAACCCAATTTATCCCTAACTTTGTCCATATCCCGGATTGGATATCCGGCCAGGCTCAACTCCCCCTGATCGGGATTGATCAAGCCGCAAATGGTGCGCAGCAAGGTGGTTTTTCCGGCTCCGTCCGGTCCAACCAGGCCGAAAATATCTCCTGCATTGACCTGCAGAGAGACGTTGTCGATTGCCTTGACCGGACCAAAAGATTTAGCCAAACCATTTGTCTTGATCATCGCTAACTCCGGTCAAAAGTAACATCGGCCGGCATGCCCGGTTTCAAGATGGCATCCGGGTTGGACACGGCTATTTTTACCGCAAAGACCACATTGGCTCTTTCTTGTTTGGTTTGAATGCTTTTGGGAGTAAATTCTCCCTGGGAGGCGATATTGCTTACCTTGCCTTCAAATTGAGTATCACTGCCGCTTACGGTGAAATGAACGGTTTGGCCCAATTTAATAGCGGGCAGATCATCAGTGGGTATATAGACCTTTATGGTAAGGTTCTGCAAATCGGCGATGGTGGCCAATGAGGAACCGGCGACGGCATATTCGCCTATCTCATAATTACGGCTGAGAACCGTCCCTTCCAGGGGACTTTTTATAGATAAATCGTCCAGCACAGCATCGGTCGCTTTCAGAACCGCCTTGGTCCGTTCTACTTCCGCTTCTGCGGCGCTGATTTTGTCTGGCCGCGAGCCTTCCTCCAACAGGGCCAGCTGCGCCTGGGCAGCGTCCAGCTGGTTTTGTTTCAAATCCAGGTTAACCTTGGCGGTTTCCAGTTCCGACTGGGATATTCCCCCGGCCTGGGCCAACTGTTGAGCCCGCTCATAGTCGGTTTGAGCCTTATCGCGATTTATTTGGGCAATATTGACCGCCGCCGCTGATGCTTTGATCTCCTGGGATCGGGATCCCGATATCAAATCATCTAGATTGGCCTGGGCGGCTGCTACCGCCATGGCATCCCTCTCCCGCTGGGCGGCCAGATCACTGCGCGACAGCACTACCAGGAGCTGATCCTTTTTGACCAGGTCACCTTCCTTGATGTCCAAAGCAGCTATGGTACCGGAGTTCTTGGCGGTTACATCGATAGTGGTAGCTTCGATGGTTCCCGAAGCTTGTATAGCCGAGGTTGTTGCGGCGAAGTATTTGACATAAACCCAGTAGCCTCCTGCTGCCAGCAGGGTCAGAACGATCAGTACAGGAAACAATCGGTTTTTATTCATTATGGCCACTACCTCCACCTACAAAAATAACCAGCCCAATAGCATAACCCAGCTTCATTATAAATAAACCCCCCGGACCTAACAACCAAAACGCTTCGGCAATTCAGGCTAATCTTACCTGTTTTTCATTCTTTATATTTGCCCAGGCAACGGTCATTGAATACCGGGGTAACAAATGCTGTGCAGCACCATGCTTGAATACTGGTATCTATTATCGGGATTACGCAGATCAATCCCCATCAATTCCTGAATAAGATCCCCCAGCAGAAAAGGGTAAGATAACTGGCTGATCAGCTGCAGGGATTTAAGTTGGATCTGGTTTTGATCAAGTTCCGGTCTGATCCGGGCGATCACAGCTTGTATCAGGTCAATCCCCTCGGTGCGGAGAAAAGTCATATAGTCAACTTCAACTACCCGCCGCCGGATGACCAGGTCGATGGCATTTTTCAGCAGATCGGGATATTTATACATAATATCGGTGTATTCGTTAATAAACATAGATATATTGATAACATCCTGGCCCTCAACATCTCTTAAGAAACGGAAGGCATTTTTCAGTTCTTGGGTGACGGCAGTGAATGATTCGTTAATAACCGCATCCTTACCGCCAAAATGATAGTTGACTGCCGCTACGTTTACACCCGCCCGGGAAGCTATTTTTCTAACCGTGGTTTTTTCTACGCCTTCCTCGGCTATAATGCTCATGGTAGCCTTTACAATCTTTTGTTTGGTGGTCATGCTGACGGGGCTATCCATTTTACCAGCTCCTTTTGCTTCAGAAGTGTGGTAAGCTCATAGAACCAAGTGTTTCTATATCCAAAATGAACCGTTGACATGTCTTTGCCAGTAGATTAACATAAATCTAGAAACTTTTCAAACACTGTTTAAATTTTTGCAGGTGACTCTGGGGAGGGGAACCAGTGAGCAATATTCTGCGGATGGGCCTCGATGTCGGTTCCACTACAGTTAAATTGGTTATCGTGGATGATAATGGGGCGCTGGTTTATTCCGATTACCGCCGTCATTATGCTGATACCCGCCTGCACACAACCGAGCTGCTGCAGGATGCACATAAGAATATACGCAATCACCCTTTGACGGTGATGGTTACCGGTTCAGCCGGGATCTCCATATCCTCATGGCTGGATGTAAAGCATATCCAGGAAGTGATCGCCTGCAACAATGCCATCGACAGGATCATCCCCCAAACCGACGTGGCCATCGAACTGGGCGGCGAGGATGCCAAAATAACTTTTTTCCGCGATGGTCTGGACCAACGCATGAACGGAATATGCGCCGGAGGCACCGGGGCTTTCATCGACCAGATGGCTACCCTATTGGGTACCGATACTATTGGTTTGAATGAGCTGGCCAAACAGCATTCCACCATATACCCGGTGGCGGCCCGCTGCGGGGTATTCGCTAAAACCGACATTCAGGTTTTACTAAATGAAGGAGCCCGTAAAGAAGACATTGCCGCTTCGGTTTTCCAAGCGGTAGTAAATCAAACCATCAGCGGTCTGGCTTGCGGCAAGTCCATAAGCGGTAATATTGCCTTCCTGGGAGGGCCACTATTCTTCCTGTCCGAATTGCGCCAGCGTTTCAAGGAAACTCTTAAGCTAAACGACAGCCAGGCAATTTTCCCTGATCAAGCCCATTTCTACGTAGCCATGGGAGCGGCGTTGGCCTCCAGCGCCGGGGAAACCGTTTATTTACCCGCTTTAATCAAACGGCTGCAGTCGGTTGATCTGTCTGATCATGAGTTTGCCAGGATGCAGCCCCTGTTCCGCAGCCAGGAAGAATTAAACGCATTCCGGCTGCGCCACAACCAGCACAAGGTCGATCATTCCGATTTGCCATCCTTCAGCGGTGACTGTTTCTTGGGCATCGATGCCGGGTCCACTACCACCAAGGCGGTGCTGATCGATCAAGACAGCTCGGTACTTTATACCTATTACGGTAACAATACCGGCAGCCCTCTGAATTCAGCCGTGAATATACTTAAGGATGTATACCGCCGCCTGCCCCCATCCGCCCGTATTGCCAATAGCGCGGTCACTGGGTACGGGGAAGGTTTGCTTAAATCCGCCCTGCATATCGATGTGGGCGAGGTGGAAACCATCGCTCACTATACCGCGGCCCATTTCTTTGATCCCGATGTAGACCTAATCCTGGATATAGGCGGCCAGGATATGAAATGCCTGCAGATCCGGGATGGAATCATCGAGAATATCATGCTTAACGAGGCCTGTTCGTCCGGCTGCGGATCCTTTTTGGAGGCTTTTGCCCATTCTTTGCAGATACCCATCCAGGGATTCGCTGAGCTGGCATTGCTGGCCCAGGAGCCGGTTGACCTGGGCACCCGCTGTACCGTGTTTATGAACTCGATGGTCAAGCAGGCCCAGAAGGAAGGAGCAACTGTTGGTGATATCTCGGCTGGTCTTTCCTACTCCGTAATCAAAAATGCCCTGTTTAAAGTAATTAAAATGAAGAGCCCGGAAGATCTGGGTCAGCGCATAGTAGTCCAGGGGGGCACCTTTGAAAACGACTCGGTTTTGAGAAGTTTGGAACTGATTGCCGGCAAAGAGGTCGTCAGGCCGGATATCGCTTCCCTGATGGGTGCCTTCGGAGCAGCCATGATTGCCCGGGATCGCTGGCAAAACAACCGGGCCAGCGGTTTGCTGACGGCCGATCAACTGGAAGATTTCGCCCTGCAAACCCGTTTTAACCGCTGCGGCGGTTGTGCCAACAACTGCTTATTGACCATAAACCGGTTCCCGGATGGCAATCGATTCATTTCCGGCAATCGCTGCGAAAAGAGCCTCGGCAAGGAAACCCAGGCCGATGCTGTCCCCAACCTGTTCAAATATAAATACCAGCGTTTGCTGGATTATCAACCCCTGGAAGAGAGTGATGCTCCCCGGGGGACTATAGGTATTCCCATGGTTCTGAATATGTATGAGAATTACCCCTTCTGGTTCACCTTCTTTACCCGGCTGGGTTTCCGGGTGGTGACATCACCGCGTTCTTCCCGGGCGCTGTATGAGACCGGGACCAAAACTATACCCTCGGATACGGCTTGCTTCCCAGCTAAGCTGGCTCATGGTCATATCGCCTTAATGGCCGAATCCGGGGTCGATACTATATTCTATCCATCTATCATCCATGAGCGCCGGGAGCAGGCTGAAGCCAACCATCATTTCAACTGCCCGATGGTTATCTCCTACCCCGACGTAATAAAAAACAATATGGATATCATCAGGGACAATGACATCCACTATATGAACCCGTTCCTTCCTTATGACAGTAAAAAACGGCTGGCTGTCCGTTTGTATGAAGAGTTTGGCCCTATGGGCATCTCCAAGCGTGAAATCACCCAAGCGGTAGAAGCGGCCTGGCAGGAGGATCTGCGCAGTAAGGCTGATATTAGAGCCAAAGGTGAAGAAGTATTGACCTACCTGGAAAAAACGGGCCGGCGCGGCATAGTGCTGGCAGGCCGACCATATCACCTGGATCCGGAGATAAACCATGGAGTACCGGAAATCATAACCTCCCTGGGAGTTGCAGTCCTGACTGAAGATTCGGTCGCTCATTTGGGCAAGGTAGAAAGACCGCTTAGGGTTGTCGACCAGTGGATGTACCATTCACGGCTCTATGCAGCCGCCGATTTCGTTACCACCCAGCCAAAGTTAGAACTGGTCCAGTTAAATTCTTTTGGCTGTGGCCTGGATGCCATTACCACCGATGAGGTACAGGAGATACTGCGGGCCAAAGGCAAGGTCTATACCGTCTTAAAAATCGATGAAGGCACCAACCTGGGAGCGGCTAAAATAAGACTGCGCTCCCTGCTGGCAGCGCTTGAGGGCAAGATCAAGGTCGCCGTCCGCCCCAGCCAATCCTATGCCCAGCAAAGAAAAGTCTTTACCAAAGAGATGAAGAAAACCCACACCATCCTGGTCCCGCAAATGGCTCCGATCCAGTTTGAGCTGCTCCAGGCGGTCCTGGCCAAAGAAGGCTATAATATAGTGCTGCTGGATACGGTGCAGAAGGCGGCGGTCGATCAGGGTTTGAAGTACGTTAATAATGATGCCTGTTTCCCGGCCATTATCGTAATTGGACAATTGCTGGAAGCCCTGCAATCGGGGAACTATGATCTGGACCACACCAGTGTGATCATAAGCCAGACCGGGGGCGGGTGCCGGGCCACCAATTATATAGCCCTATTAAGAAAAGCTCTGAGGGATGCCGGTTTTCAGGACATCCCGGTATTATCCGCCAACCACTATGGTGCTGAAAAGAATCCCGGCTTCAAGGTTAGTGTCAGCCTGATTAAAAAAGCTGTAAAAGCGGTAATATACGGCGATCTGTTGATGCGGGTGCTGCACCGGGTGCGGCCTTATGAAGCCATCCACGGATCAGCTGATTTGCTCTACCGGCGCTGGATGGAACGCTGTAAAGAACAGATTTTAAGCGGCGACAAAGAAGCCTTTGATAACAATCTGCGCGGCATTGTCGAGGAATTCGACCAGCTGGAAATCACCGGCCAAGCCAAACCGCGGGTAGGTATAGTCGGGGAAATCCTGGTCAAATATCATCCCGCCGCCAACAATAATATTGTCCGGGTCCTGGAAGAGGAAGGCGCCGAGGTTATCATTCCCGACCTGCTGGATTTCTTCACCTACTGCGCTTATGATTATATCTTTAACTACCAGCATCTTTCCGGGAAGAGGCGTTTCAACCTGGCCGGCAAGTACCTCATTTATTACCTGGAAGGCAAACGCAAATATATGAACGAACTGCTGGCCAACAGCAGCCGGTTTTCAGTCCCAGCCTCTATTTATTATAAGAAAGACCTGGCCAACCAGGTTATGTCTCTCGGACACCACTGCGGCGAAGGCTGGTTTTTGACCGCCGAGATGATCGATCTTATCAATCACGGGGTGCCCAATATCGTATGCATGCAGCCCTTCGGCTGTCTGCCCAACCATGTTACCGGCAAAGGCATGATGAAGGAATTGAAACGCCAATACCCGCAGGCCAACATTACCGCCGTCGATTATGACCCCGGGGCCAGCGAAGTAAACCAGCTTAATCGTCTTAAACTAATGCTTACGGTAGCATTCAAAAACATCCATGTGGCCAGCGATTCCAATCCGGTACCGGCTGATCTGCCGGCGGGCTTTGAAATCCCGGCCAGTGCCTTGTCGTCTTTACAGGATAAATAGATCGCGTTCTGAGCACATCTCCGGTTGGGGGTGTGCTTTTTTTGTGCGCCCGCCATTTTAAATTTCCTGCGCTCCTATCCCCCGGATTCCTCGAAATTGGGCTCCCGGGCATATTTGCCGGACAAAGGGACAAAATATACCGGAAACAAGCACCTTTTGGGGCGACGGTATTATCCGGCCGCATCAAGTCCCATAAATATCTTAAGAGGAGTGAGGGTAATGCTCTTTGCTTTTGAACCCTTGGAAGGCGGCTATCATCAGCCGATGCGGGTAGTCGGAGCCAATATCCCCTATGAATGGGTGATTTATATTTTAATGCTTATTCCCATCGGTATTTTTTTATATGGTTCCTACCAGCGCATCAAGATCTGGAGAAAAGGCCGGGGCGAACAGCACCGTACCGACGAAGGCGAGAAGCGGCTTTGGTCCCTGCTGGTAAATACCTTTGCCCAGAGGCAGGTCATCCGTAAACCGGTTGTGGGCTGGAATCACCTCTTCCTGTTCTGGGGATTCTTAATTCTCTTCCTGGCTACCGCCGCCTGGGGAGCCTGGAGCAAAATAAACTTCCCTCCGATGGTCGGCGATATCTACATCGTCTCCTCGGCCATCGCCGATATTGCTGGACTGCTGGCCATGATAGGGGTACTTATACTGGCTATCAACCGCTACCTGGTTAAACCCGACCGCCTCAATGATACCCGTCCTTTGGACGGTTGGATTCTCCTGCTGATTTTTGTGATATTATTCACCGGTTATGTTATTGAAGGCGCCCGGATCGCCGCCCAGATCAACATGTCCCCGCTCCTGGCCAACATACTTTATGAGCGCACCTCTTCCCCAGTAGGATGGGTATTCGCCATGTTTTTTGCCAACAGCCCAACAGCTGCTATATTACTGGCCCATCGCTACCTATGGTGGTTCCACATGGTCGTTGCTTTTATATTTATAGCGGCGGTACCCTTCACCAAGTTATGGCACATCTTCACGGGTATGATCGAATATTATGTCCGCGACCTGGAGCCATCCCACGTACGGATGGTGGAAAACATCGAGGAGTCGGAAACTTTCGGGGTCGAGAAGATCGAGGAATTGGGCTGGAAGGATCTGATGGACCTGGATGCCTGCATACGCTGCGGCCGCTGCCAGGAAGCCTGCCCTGCCTATAATACCGGCAAGGTATTAAATCCCAAGATAACCGTGATCCAATCTATGAAAAAACATCTTGACAGCAAAGCTCCCTTTTTGCTGCAACAGCGGGGAACCTTGGACGATGACGGGTCCATGGCTTTAACTGATGATGAAAGCGCAATAGTCGATCCATCCCCGGATGCCAACCTGATTTACGATGTGGTTACCCAGGACGTAATCTGGGAATGCACCAACTGCCGGGGCTGTGTTTACCACTGCCCGATGTTTATCGAACACGTGGACAAGATCATCGATATGCGGCGTAACCTGGTAATGTGGCAGGGCGACATGCCAGCCGAGGCACAAAACACCTTTACCAACCTGGAAAGGAACTATAATCCCTGGGGGGTCGGCTGGGCTTCACGGTCAGCCTGGCTGGAGGAACGGGGAATCCGTTTCATGGTCAACCTGCTGCCGGAAGATGGCCTCGATTTCGAGTACCTGCTGTATGGAGGATGTGCAACCGCCTTCGATGATCGCTATAAAAAGGTCGGGGAAGCGGTGGTCAAGCTCCTCCACCAGGCCGGGGTAAGCTTCGGCTACCTGGGCACCGAAGAGCAATGCTGCGGCGATCCCGCCCGGCGCCTGGGCAACGAATACCTGTACCAGACCCTGGCTGCTCACAATATTGAGGTTTTCAACAACTATGCGGTCAAGAAAATAATCTGTTTATGTCCCCATGGGTTCAACACCATCAAGAACGAATATCCCCAGATGGATGGAAGATATGAAGTATATCATTATACGCAAATCCTGGATAGATTACTGGCGGAGGGGAAACTCAAACCTGATGCATCGGATACCACCCGGTTGAGCTATCACGATTCCTGCTTCCTGGGCAGGCATAACAATATCTACTCTGCTCCCCGCAGTATCCTTAAATCATCGGGCGCCAACATTACCCCCCTGGATAAATCCAGGCAATTCGGCTTCTGCTGCGGGGCCGGCGGAGGGCGCATGTTCCTGGAAGAACAGGCTGCGGAGGGCTTCAAACGCATTAATGAAACCCGCACCGATCAATTATTAGAGGCAAATCCCGAGGTAATCGCCACCAATTGCCCATTCTGTCTTACCATGATAACCGATGGAATCAAAGCGGCGGAACGGGAAGAAACCGTGCAGGTCCTGGATGTGGCGGAGATACTGCTGCGCCGGCTGCATTAATTACTGGGCTTGGCAGCTGCCTTTACAGGGAAAGTAAAGGGACATACCCCTTAAGGGGTAATGTCCTTTTAAACACGTGGACTAATGCTTTTCCCAAATTAGTGCCTCTGTGGGCCTTTTTTCAACCCCAGCCTGGCCGTGCAAAAAAGGCTGAGAACAAGGCAATCGGACCCGCTGTGATTGAGGCGTACTTCGGGTACGTCGATTGAACAGCGGCTCCGTATTAACGCAGTTATAAGCCCTTTTTGCCGGTCAGGAGAAAACTACTGTAAATTCGGTCCCGGATTCAGGACTGCTGGCAACCGAAATTTTAGCCTTATGCATCTCCACAATACTGTGGGCTATGGAGAGGCCCAAACCGTATCCCCCCTGCTGCCGGGCTCTGGATTTCTCAACCCGGTAAAAACGTTCAAAGATATTCTCCAGATCGGCGGCAGGAATATGGGAGCCGGTGTTGCTTACCGTCAATTGGACTTTATGTTCCCGGCTGCGCACCAAACGAACTGCTATTACCCCCTGATCATCAGCATACTTACAGGCATTGTCCAGCAGGATGCTCACCAGTTGCCTTAATTTCCCCTCATCCCCGTTTATGAATAAATTCGGTTCGATTTCAGTCAGAATTTTTTTGTTCTGTTCATATATTACCGGTTCGAAAGGCAATACTACCTCCCATATGATATCGCTCAGATTGACCCGGGACATCACTATCCGGGCTTTGGAGTCGTCGGAACGCGCCAGGAAAAGCAGGCTTTCCACCAGAGAACTCATCCGGGTTGCTTCGGCCTGGATGTATTCGATCCATTTGGCTTGCTTCTGCACCGTATCATCCGGGTGAGCCAGGACAATACCGGCATTGGCCAGTATAACTGTCAAAGGAGTCTTCAATTCATGCGAGGCGTCAGCCACGAATTGCTTCTGCTGTTCCCAGGCCCGAGCTACCGGCCGCAAAGCCCAGTTGGCCAGGTATAAGCTGATCAGCAAAAATGCTAACAGGCTGCCCAAGCCTACCAGGAGTGATATCTTAATCAGTCCGGCCAGAGTGCTCAGCTCCATGCTGCGATCGACAAATGCGATGCGTGTACCATTGTCGGATGACTGCATCAGGTACCTGAGGTTAGCGTCGGCGATAACGCCGCTGCTGCCCTGCCCGGCCAGGCATTGATCCACAATTTCATGCAGGACCGCCTGGTCGGAGAAATCGAACAGGGCCCCCTTGGCACTCACTATATTGCCATCCTGATCCAGGTCAACCGTAAAGGTGGGAATGGGCACAAAACCCGGGTCCCGCATCGGTTCCTTGTCTCCCTGCGGAGGTGGATTGCTGCGGTTTTCTTCCCTGACTGCCCGCTCCAGCACATCCATGCTTTGCCGCTCCAGACGGTTTTGCGCAGAAGCATATACAGCCCCGAAAGTTATAGCCAGCACCACGGTGATCAGGACCATATTAATAAGAACAAATTTGATTTTCAGATTTCTGATCATTTTTTCACATCCAGGTAATAACCTACTTTACGGACTGTAGCAATATTCACTTCCGAGCCCAGGTAGAAAAGCTTCTTCCTGAGAAAGGAAACATAAGCCTCCACATTGTTGTCCTCGGCATCGCTTTCAGTCCCCCATACCTTCAGAAGGATATCCTCTTTCGGAATAACATTGGTAGGGTTGGCCATCAGCATGCGCATAACCTCAAACTCTTTCAAGCCCAGGCGCACCGATTTGAAGCGGCACTCCAGGATGTAGGTGGACAAATTAAGCCTGACATCATCAAAGCTCAGTTCGCTGACCACCACTTCACCCTGGCGGCGGGACAGCGCCCGGATCCGGGCCAGCAGTTCCGCGGCCACAAAAGGCTTGGTGAGGTAGTCATCCGCCCCGCAATCAAGGCCGGTTACTTTATCATTGACTGCATCCCGGGCAGTCAGGAGAATGACCGGGGTGTGGTTTTTTTCCCGGCGCATTTGCTGGACAATTTCAAAGCCATTCATCCTGGGCAGCATCACGTCCAAAACAATTACATCATAGATTCCGCTCATGGCATAATCAAAGCCGGATTCACCGTCATTGACCACGTCGACAGCATACTTGCTTTCCCTCATGATCTGGGCCAGGGCCTCCGCTAAGCGCACTTCATCCTCTACTATCAGTATCCTCATATGGGCTGCCTCCCAGATGGCTTTTACCTGATTCCAATTTTATACTATGCCATCCCTATTTTCTATTTGCTGTGATCTTAGATTAGCAACCTTAAAATAGTCTGAAGTGTTTGCTTCAGATAAATTTAAGTCCCGCCGATTATGATATGAACACGATCAAAATCAAATTTCTGAGGGGGAAGCGAAGTGGCAATCAGCGCCTTCAAAAGATATGAGTCCAAGTTCATCCTGGATTCCAGCCAGTACAATTTAGTTCTGCCGGCCTTAATGGAGCAAATGCAGCCTGACCAAAACTGCCGGGATGGATCCGGGTACATCATAAATAACATCTATTATGACACCGAAGATTCACGTATCATCCGCCATTCCCTGGCCAAGCCCTATTATAAGGAAAAACTGCGCCTGCGCTGTTACGGCGGGCCGGCCGGCCCGGATAGCCAGGTTTTCCTGGAGATTAAAAAGAAAATAGACGGCATGGTCAACAAAAGGCGGGTGGAATTGACCCTCGACCAGGCCCAGCAGTTTCTGAACCACGGTGTTTACCCGGGCAGCCCGGATTATATGCAGCGCCAGGTTTTGAAAGAAATCGGTTGTTTCCTGCAACGTAATGAGGTAAAACCGGTTACTTACATCAGTTATAAGCGTACAGCCCTTTTCGGCCTAAACCAACCGGATCTTCGCATTACCCTCGACAGCGATATTATCACCCGGCGCGAGCAGTTAAGTCTGAGCGTACCCAGGTTCGGTGAGTGCTTATTACCACCTGGCCATCACCTGATGGAAGTCAAGGTGGCCCATGCGCTCCCGTTCTGGTTGGCCCACCTGCTGGCCGAGCACCAGGTCTACCCCGCCAGTTACTCTAAATATGGGCGGGAGTATAGCCAGTTTCGCCGCGAAATGAACGACCGCAGCCTGATGACAGCGGTTTGATAATAAACAGACAGGAAGGAGGGATACCCTTGTTAGAGGCAATTTTTTCATCTGCGGTCAGTGAATCGCTTACCGTAGGCAAGACGGTAGTCATTATAGTATCAGCCCTGTTACTGGGCTTGATCATCAGCCGGGCTTACATAAGTACCCACCGGGAAGAAGGATATTCATCATCGTTTCCGGTCACCTTGATTATGCTGCCCGCTATCATTGCCATAATCATCCTTATGATCGGCGATAATGTCGCCCGGGCTTTCAGTTTGGCGGGAGCATTTTCACTGATTCGTTTTCGCAGCGCGGCCGGTGAGCCCAAGGATATAGCCTATGTTTTCTTTTCACTGGCGGTAGGGCTGGCCTGCGGGATGGCCCATATTCAATACGCCGCCCTGTTTGCGGTCATCCTGTGCGGGGTGATGCTGGTATTACACAAAATCCAATACGCTGCTCCGCCTAATACCGGTATGCTGCTTAAAATATCAGTACCCGAAAACCTCAATTACCAGAGCTTGTTCGATGATGTCCTGGGCCGCTACGCTGATTCCTGGCAGCTGCAGAAGGTGAAGACCAGTGATTTTGGAGCCCTGTTCAATATACTTTATCGTGTTCAGATGAAATCCGGCATTTCCCATAAGGATTTCCTGGATGAACTGCGCTGCCGCAACGGTAACCTGGATATATCCTTGACACTTAACGAGACCGAAAACAGATCTTATTATTAGTCCTTTGCAAACAACCTACGACGTTCAGAAAGGAGTTAAATAGAATGGCTATGACCCAAAAAACCAAAAAGTTGATCAGTTTAATAATGGGATTGCTGCTCCTGTCCGGTGTGGGCGCCGGTTGTTCCCGGAACAGCACCACCACTGCTGCCGCAGATTCGGCCGCTGCGGTCAGCTCTCTCACGGTCGATTTTGACAGCGAGGACCTGGACAGCAGCTGGAATAACAGCCAGGCTACCCAGATCACCCTGGCTGGTGACAAGATAAGTGTAAATGGTTCAGGTGCAGTAGTATCAGGAAGCACCGTAACCATCCAGTCCGGCGGGACCTACGTAGTGGCCGGTTCCCTGGCCAATGGCCAGGTAGTGGTTAATTCCAGCGATAAGAATACGGTCAAACTGGTGTTGAACGGGGTCAATCTGACCAATCTCAGTTCTTCTCCCATCTATGTGCAGAATGCTGAGAAAGCCATAATAACCCTGGCGGTCAATACCATCAACAAGGTGACCGACGGATCAACCTACAGCCAGGCCATTACCTCCGAAGACCAACCCGATGCCGCTATTTATAGCCATGACGATCTTACCATCAATGGTACCGGCAGCCTGGCGGTCAATGGCAACTATAAACACGGAATCGTCTGCAATGACGACCTGAAAATTGTTTCGGGTACCATAACTATTAAAGCAGTGGGTGATGGGATAAAGGGCAAGGACTGCGTGGCAGTGCGAGACGGCAATATCACCATCACGTCCGGGAGCGATGGGATCCAGTCCAGCAACGATACCGATACCGCCAAGGGATGGATATATATCGCCAACGGCAACATTCAAATAACGTCGTCTCTGGACGGTATTCAAGCGGCAACCTGCATCGACATAGACAACGGGAATATCACCGTTAATGCCGGGGGCGGCAGCCAGAACGGCATTACTCATACCCAGGCATTTCCCGGGGCTAATCGTACCCAGGTAAGTACTGCCGCCACTGATACCGAAAGCAGTAAGGGTATAAAAGCCGGATCAACTGTATTGATCTCCGGCGGCAATATCGTCACCAACACAGCCGATGACGCCATCCATGCCAATAGCAGCATTACCGTAAACGGCGGGACTCTAACCATCAGTTCCGGTGACGATGGTATTCACGCCGATACCTCACTGCTATTCAACGGCGGCGATATCATCATTAACAAGAGTTATGAAGGTATTGAGAGTGCAGCTATAACCATCAACAACGGTAAATTCCATATCACCTCCAGTGATGACGGCATAAATACCTCCGGCGGCAGCGATGGTTCTTCCGTCAACGGACGGCCGGGGCAGAACAATTTCAATGCCTCGGATGGCAGCCAGCTGAACATCACCGGCGGATACATCTATGTCAACGCCCAGGGTGACGGTATCGATGTAAACGGCGACTGGGTCATGAGCGGCGGCCAGGTAATAGTCAACGGTCCTACCAATGACGGCAATGGCGCCCTGGATTGCAACGGAACATTGGCCCTCGACGGCGGGTTCCTGGTGGCGGCCGGCAGCGCCGGGATGGCCGAAGCACCTGATGATAGTTCTGCCCAGGCCAGCCTGAAGCTGAATCTCGGCATCCAGCCAGCCGGCACCATCGTGCGGATCGTAAACTCCAAAGGGGATGCCATCCTGACCTTCACCCCCTTAAAGGATTACGCCTCGGTGGTGATATCCTCACCGGAACTCTCCAAGGGTTCAACCTACATGGTTTATACCGGGGGCAGCTGCAGCGGCACCAGCGAGGATGGGCTGTATACGGATGGAACCTACACCGGCGGGACCCTGATCAGCAGTATCCAGCTAACCAGCTCCGTGACTGCCTATGGGCAATCAGGAACTACAATGCCGGGCGGACCGGACGGAGGCATGGGGCGCACGCCCGGAGCCCGGCCCTAGAAACGCAGAATAGGGGCAGCGGAGAGCCAAGTAAGCTAAAGGTTCGCGATTCAAGCTAATGATGTCACGGGGACACACCCCTTTCAGGGGAATGTCCCCGTGACATCCCAACCATAAAAACAAAAACCAGCCTGACTCAGGCTGGTGCAGGGAGTCAAAGAAGTCCAATTACTAATTTTTGGAGAATAATCTTACCATAAACCGGTGAAAATTGTGCGGGAATCCCGACTCGGGATGATGGAGGAAAACGCAGGAGTCGCGGTAATTCATGCCCAATTGGTCAGCTATTCTCAGCACCGCTTGATCAGCTGAACCCTGCTGGAACCATACATTGGTGATACCTTTTTCTTTACACTGGGACAGCAACTGTTCCGAAACCCTGGGTGGAGTAATAAAGACAGCCGCCTGCACCTCAGGCAGGGACTCGATGGATGGATAACACTTAATGCCATCGATGAACTCGACATTGGGATTAACCGGGTATAGGTCAAATCCTTTCGATTTCAGAAAAGTATAGATCTGCCTGCTGAAAGCTTTGGGATTGCGCGACAACCCCAGGATCGCCAGTTTTTTATACCTGCTAAAGAAATCGTCCATGGCCAAACCTCCCTGGATTTTTCTTCTGGTACCCCTGCCTAAATATTAACCTATATGAAATGAAATATCACTTCAAATGCATGGGGACACACCCCTTTCAGGGGAATGTCCCCATTTCATATAAGCTTACAAAATGCATGGGGACACACCTCCTTCAGAGGAATGTCCCCATTCAATGCTATTGCCGAAGTCAGCCTTTTTCGACGTCAGAAAAAACTAGATAATCGCCAAAATTATGTTGAGAAGACTAGCCAACCCGCTGGCTACTTATGTATTGATTACCGGACCAGAACCAACACCAGAACAGCGATTGCGATA